>JBJEOD010000001.1:0-4101 GCA_051880535.1 Acutalibacteraceae bacterium
AAACGGTTAAAACCGATATTTCTACCGAAGAAATGGATTTTGAATTTACAGGCAACGATTTAAACTACGGCTACGACGAATCAGCCGCAGTTGCCGTAGACGAAGGCGAGGATATAATAAAAATAACCGCCGAGGGCACATATGCGGTCACAGGCAGTCATACTCAGATTAATGTAAACGCTCCCGACACCGCAAAAATTAAAATTGTGTTGAAGGACGCGGAAATTGTAAACAGTACAGGTCCCGCGATTTATATAGAAGCGGCGGATAAGGTATTTATCACAGCCTTAGAGGGAACCGAAAGCAGTGTGTCCGACGGTGCGGAATATTCTGCCGAATACTCCGACAGCAATGTTGACGCCGCGATTTTCAGCCGCGCAGACCTTACCCTTAACGGCAAGGGCACGCTTAACGTTAACGGCAAGCTTAAATGCGGGATAGCCTCTAAGGACGACCTTGTTATCTGCGGGCTTAACCTGAATGTTACAAGCGCGGGACGCGCAATCGAGGGCAAGGACTGCGTTAAATCCACCGACGCTTCGGTAAGCATTTCCGCAGGCGGCGACGGCATAAAGGCTACCAACACCGAGGACGCAGGCCGAGGATATGTATACATTGAATCAGGGAGCTTTGAGATTACCGCCGCAAACGACGGAATTGAGGCAGAAACCGCGCTTAAAATAACAGGCGGCAAGTTTACGGTTAAGACGGGCGGCGGCTCGGAAAACGGCTCGGTTCATACAGAAAGCTTTGGCGGGCGGGGCTTTATGAAAAACACGCCGACCGAAAGCACAGAGGATACAGAAAGTGCAAAGGCGCTTAAATGCTCCTCTCTTATCACGGTAGACGGGGGAGAATTTGAAATTGATTCGGCGGATGACGCGGTTCATTCAAACAGCGACGCAGAGATAAACGGCGGGAGCTTCAGCATTTTATCGGGGGACGACGGCATCCACGCCGACGACGCGCTCCTTATTAACGGCGGCGAAATCACAGTTAAAAAATCCTACGAGGGGCTTGAAGGCACCGCGATTACGGTCTCAGGCGGAAAAATAGATGTTACCGCAAGCGACGACGGAATAAACGCCGCGGGCGGAAACGACTCCTCCTCTTTAGGCGGCAGACCCGGTGAAAACAGCTTTAACAGCAGCTCCGCCGCGCAGATAAATATAACCGGCGGATATATTTTAGTAAACGCCGCAGGCGACGGGGTTGATTCCAACGGCAGTATTAGTATGTCGGGCGGCGTACTGCTTGTGAGCGGACCTACAAACAGCGGAAACGGCGCGTTTGACTACGATTCATCGGCGGTAATAACGGGCGGCACGGCGATACTCTGCGGAAGCTCCGGAATGGCGCAGGGCTTTTCGCAAAGCTCAACCCAAGCCTCGTTTATGTATACGCTTGACAGCACGGCTGCGGCGGGCGAAAGCCTTGCAGTTACCGATTCCTCGGGCAAGGTCATAGCCTCCTTTATGCCCTCAAAGGAGTATAGCAATATAGTTGTAAGCTCACCCGAGCTTACGGTAGGCGACAGCTGTACCGTCACCTTAGGCGGCACGGTTTCCGAGGCAGACCAAAACGGCTACACCTGTTCGGGCAAGGTCTCGGGCGGAAAAAGCAGCTTTTCGGTTGAAATAACCTCGGTTGCGACCTCTAACGGCTCAGGCGGTATGGGAGGACAGCCCGACAGAGGAATGGGCGGCGGAAAACCTGGCGGTATGATGAGATAAAAAACGGGACTGTCTGATAATAGCTCAGACAGTCCCCGTTTTAATATCCGATACTGAAATTCATTATCCGAACAGCAGTGCGCCCGCACCGTAGGTGACAAAGGACACTATTACGCCCGCGCCTAAAACACCCAACACAATTGCGGGAAACGCCTTTTTAAGCGGCATTTCAAGCATAGCCGCAACCAGCGCCCCCGTCCATGCGCCCGTGCCGGGCAAGGGAATGGCGACCAGTATAAAAAGCCCCCAAAAAGCGTATTTCTGCACCGTGACCGACTTTGCCTCCGCCCTTTTTTCAAGTCGGGTGACAAGTCCGTCAAGCTTTTTGCTCACGGTTCTCAGCCACGCGAAAATCTTTTTAATAAAAATAATAATAAAGGGCACGGGAACAAGATTCCCGACAATGGACACCCCGATTGCAAGCCACAGATTAAGCCCCGCGCCGACGCCTATGGGTATCGCGCCGCGCAGCTCGATTACGGGCACCATTGAAATTAAAAAGGTCATTACAATTTTTCCGAAATAGGTGTTAAAAAAGCTCAATTTCTGTCCTCCGAGTATTTTAAATTATTTTTTCACCATTGAAAGCAGCTTGTAAAGGCAGGCTAAAATAAATTTATAATTAACCGCCATAAGCGCAAGCACACATATTATCTGCACGGGAATCCAAAGCGGGAGCTCAAGCACCGAAAAGACAATTTGAATTAAAATTATCACGGTGTTTACGGCAACGTGACCGCCGTACAGCTTAAAGGGAATATATTTTCTCGAATTGACCGCGCGGATTAAGAATACCGCGAAGTAGCTTAAAAAGGTGGCGATTGCCGCTCCCTGAACGCCGAGGGGCGAGGGGATAAGCAGTAAATTAAGGGCAATGTTAATCGCCGCGCCCGCCATAGCGGTAATAAAGGAGATTCCGCTCTGCTTTGTGACCACATAAACCGTGCCCGTAAAGGAGACAAAGGCGGTGAAAATCATAGACGCCGACAAAAGCGGCACATACTGCCAGGCGGAATAGTATTCCTCGGTGGAAAGTATTCTTATCGCAGGCTTTGCAAGGGCGATAATAACCGCGCCCGCCAAAAACATAACCGCCTGAAAGGAGCGCCACACATTAGTGAAAAACCTTACGTGTTCCCTTCTGTCGCCGTGGGACTCGGTGACCGCCGAGAACTGCCACGCCTGCATAAAAATGCTTGAAACCAGGGTTAAAATGGTCGGAATTTTATAGGATACCGCGTAAATTCCGTTTTCGGCACTGCCTATCATAGCATTAACCATATAGCGGTCTGAAACGCTTGTAATCCACCAGAATATCGTCGCGGGAATAAGGGGTATGCTGTACCTTAACATTCTTTTAAAGGCGATTTTGCGCGGGTGGAGGGTAAACTGATGCCAAAGCCGCTCCTTAACAAAAAGGAATACGGTGCAGAGGGAATCCGCCAGCACAACCGAAAGCACATAGCCGGTGACCCCGATTCGCATAACCGCGAGGAAAAGAATGTTAAGCCCTATTACAAGGGCGGTGTTTATAATGCCCTGAACCGAAAAAAGCACGGTGTTGCCCTTTGCTCTTATAAACTGGGAGCAGAGCGAGTGGTAACAGGACGCCATTGTGTAAACCACGATAAGCCAGATATAGCCCTTAAACTCCTTAACCGTGTTAAGAACAGGGATAACCGCCAGAAAGAGTACCGACCCCGCCGTTATTGTAACAAAGCCGACCGTAAAAACGCTTCGCCGACCCCGTTCGTTATCCAGGGCGAAACGGAAAACCCCGTCGGTAATTCCGAGGGAGATAATCGGGAAAAGTAGGTTAGCGGTCTGGGTTATAAGGTCCGCCGTACCGTAATCGGACGGGGTTAAATAGCCCGTATAAAACCGCACCATAAAGAAGACCAGTATTTTAGAGCCGAAGGTGCCTATGCTTATAAGGAGAGTATTGGACAAAAGCGTTTTATATTTATTCAAAGCGCGCCGCCTCCCGAACATAGAATACCGATTATAGCATATTATTTATAATATCATAATTTTTCCCGTTTTACAACATAAAAATTCCCCATATCGATTATATGGGGAGTTAAGCTATATGCCGTGCTGTTCTGTGCCCTTAGCCCGCGGGCATTCAGTATCGGTGCGGCAAATACACGTTTTAGAACAAAACATTCAAATTGTCAATAGAACAATTTGTTCTGTATATACTGTTCTTGGTGATAGTATTGAAATACAGAAGAATACGCGAGCTTCGTGAAGACAATGATTTTACGCAATCGGAGATAGGAAATAAGATAAATGTACCGCAGAGGACATATGCTTAAGCAAAGACAACAAATCCGAACCCGATTTTAAAGGGCGGATTTTCGCCTTT
>JBJEOD010000002.1:0-4096 GCA_051880535.1 Acutalibacteraceae bacterium
TCCTTTCTGAAATAGGCAATAAAAAAAGCGCATGGATTTTTGATTTCCATGCGCTGCCTTTTCTCGTATTTTCGGTTTTGTAGGTTCAAATGGTATCTGAGTAGGAAATTTGCCGTTTGGCATCTATAAAACTATCTTCAAAAATTTTGCTCTAAATATGCGAAAAACCCCGATGAAATCGGAGTTTTTCGCAGGGCATCTTTTTTGTTACCCTTTTATGGTGCGAGTGACGAGACTTGAACTCGTACGTCATTGACACACGCCCCTCAAACGTGCCTGTCTGCCTATTCCAGCACACTCGCATTTACCGTACTTGATTATTATACCAAACTTGTTCCCTCTTGTCAATAAAAAAATCAACTAATTTAAAATTTTTGCTTGAAAAAATTTTTTTGTTACGCTATAATAATACGGTCGAGTAGCGCACGCGTAAGTCCGGACGGGCTTACGCGTTATTTTTTTGCATTTTAAGGAGGAACATTTATGCAACAATCAGAACAATCGTCTTTTTTAGGCAGGGAGAAAATAGGCAAGCTAATGCTTAAATACTCGGTTCCCTGTATTATCTCTTTGCTTGTGGCGGCGCTTTACAATATTGTGGATCAGATATTTATTGCCAACGCTTCATACCTTGGGTCATACGGCAACGCCGCGAACACGGTCGTATATCCGCTTACCGTAATCGCGCTTGCAATCGCGGTTATGATAGGCGACGGCTGCTGTGCCTTTGTAAGCCTTTCGCTCGGAAAAAACAAGCCTGAGGACGCCCGCAGGAGCGTGGCGGGCTCGGTTGCGCTGTCCCTTGCGGCGGGAGCGGTGCTGTGTCTGGCATACCTGCTTTTAAGAGACCCTATAATTACGCTTTTCGGCGGCAGGGTTAATTCCGAAACCTTTAAGCTTTCGCAGGAGTACTTCTTCTGGATAACCCTGGGTATTCCGTTTTATATGTTCGGTCAGGCTATGAATCCTATTATCCGCGCCGACGGAAGCCCTAAATTTGCAATGCTTTCCACCCTTGCGGGGGCGGTCGCCAACATAATCCTCGACCCTATAATGATTTACGTGTTTAAATGGGGTATGATGGGAGCGGCGGTTGCAACGGTTATAGGTCAGATTATCACCGCGATTCTCTCGGGTTGGTATATTCTTAATATGAGGCTTGCAAAGCCGCACAGGGAGGACTTCGCTTTCAGTCCTGCTGTAGTCGGGCATACGCTGTCGCTTGGTATTTGCAGCTTTCTTTCCCAGTTTTCTCTGGTGCTTGCAATGGCGGCAATCAACAATATGATCAGAAAATACGGTGCCCTTGACCCTGTTTTCGGTCTGGCTGAGTACGCCCAGATACCGATGGCGGTTGTGGGAATTGTAATGAAGTTTTTCCAGATTGTGATTTCTATAGCGGTAGGTATGGCGGCGGGCTGTATACCGATTGTAGGGTACAATATGGGCGCTAAGCTTCATTCGCGGGTTAAGGGTCTGCTTACAAGACTGCTTATGTCGGAGGGAATTTTAGGGCTTGTCGCTTTTATTGCGGTAGAGCTGCTGCCGCGGCAGATGATAGCGATATTCGGCGCAGGCAACGAAAGCGTATATTATACCGATTTCGCCGTCAAGTGCTTCAGAATATATCTCTGCCTTGTGATATTCGCCTGCATAAACAAGGCGGCGTTTATTTTTCTTCAGGCGATGGGGAAGGCGGTTGCCTCAACGGCGCTTTCAATGATAAGAGAGGTTGTTTTCGGCGTGGGCTTTGCGCTGCTGCTGCCGATTAAATTCGGGCTTGACGGCGTGCTTTATTCAATGCCGGTATCCGACCTTCTGACGGCCGTTGTCTCGGCGGCGGTTATAATCTCGGCTTACAGAGAGCTCTCCCGCGCCGAAAAAAGCCGCTGAATGCAGGAAAGGCAGACCGTTCCGAAGAAGCAAATCGGAATGGCCTGCCGATCTATGGCGGCGTGTCCACATTACGCCGCTGATATTATAATAATTCGCCTTATAAGCCGAATATTATAACCTGATTATGCTCCCGCCCCGACCCTTTTCTCTTTGAAAAAGGCGAGGGCGGCGTTTTTGTCCTCAAAACGGCTTGTGCTGTTGTAAAAATAGCTTGCCAAGTCGTTCAGCTGAAAAACAGTCAGCTCCTCAATCGGGAGGAAGGGAAGCTGCTTTAACGCCCTTTCCTTGAAGGGTGAAAATCTCAAATCGGATATGTATTCGCACCCCGCGGATTCTTTTAATTGCTCAAAAATATCCATATACCTTTTCCTTTACGGTTTATTTTGAATTATCGCCCGACCGCTGACCTATCTGCGGTGAAAGGGGAGAAGAGAAAGCCATAATCTTCGCTTTTCGTGCTGCCAGTGCAGTCGTTCGTCGCCCGTGTTGCGGTTAATCTCCATCTTGATAATTTTAAGCTTGTGCCTGAATTCCTCTGCAAACAGCACAAGCCTTATAATCAGCAGAAAGGCTGCAATTAAAAGGAGCGCGCAGGCGATAACTGATAATACGTCTGTTTCGTCGGTCAAAATTATTATTCCTTTCGTTTTAAGATACAACCGCCGCGATTGTTTTGTTCGTGTCAAGGGTCGCATTCCACACCTCTTTTACAGCGGTTTCGGGGTCGCTTTGAACCGCCTCGGAAAGCACCTCGACTACCTGATGCACATCAACGCCGTTAAAGGTGCTGTTTTCTGCTAAAGTGATAGCCGCGGTAAGGAGATTTGGGGTGCTTTCGTTCGGCTTAACCGGGGATTTATAATAATATACGTCCCCCGATTTAATCCAATTGACCGTATCGTATTCAAGTGCGGGAACCGAGGAGGGGATGGCGACAATATTTCCGCTGTCGTCCGCCCAATAGGAAACTAATGTTACGCGAAGATACGCCGATACCTTTCCCGTGTTTTTAACCGTAATACCGCTTTTGCTTACGCCGTTAAATTCTTCCTCGGTCTCGCAGGAAACGACCGCCCTGTTAAGGGTGTTGGTTACCGTGTCGGTTTTTTTAAGAATAAAGGCGAGCGTAATACCCACGGCGAGCAGGGCGGATAACGCCGCTAAGCCAAGCACAAGCTTCTTTCCTTTAGTCATTATCCGCCGCTCCTTTTGTTGATTTTACTCTCCGCACTGCCGCTGAGCCAATATTCCTTATCGGCAGCTTTATTGAAAGTAACCGTTTTTCCGCCTGTATCAACGCTAACCTCCTGCGAGCTGTCGCTGTAGCGCCACGACCAGACATTGAGCTGTTCGACGGTATAATTGCCGCAGGGTACATTTGTGACCGTTTTGCTGTTATTACCCGTAACCGTGGCGTAAAACACATTGGCGGGATCGTTTTTGTCGGTTATTCTGTAAATAAAGGTCTGCGTTCCGCCGCCCTCGTCCGCGGCGTTATCTCGCTTTATTGTAAGGGTACCGTAAAGACGGGTGAATTTTGCGTAAAAGGTGTTTACGGTGGGCATCGGGGACAATTCGGCTGTTATCGGAACGAGCTTATTGTCTGTGACGGTAGCCTTTGAGTCGGCTGATACGGTACATTCGGGGTCTAAATACCAGCCGTCAAATTTATAGCCGGCGTCGGCGGCTGCCGTAGAGCCTATAAAATCATCTGTGCCTTCTTTAACCTCAATGGTGGAGGACAGCGTACCCCCGCCATTGTCCCATACCTTATATTCCACGGTATACTGCAGGTCGGAATAATAGAAAATTATAACGTTCTGGACTTCGTTGGAACGTACTGCCGCGGATTGAGTAAGGGGTGAAACGCAGGTCATACCGCCGATATCGATGGCGTTCGCTGTAACGGTGGAGCCGTATTCCCAATTTTTCAAGATTAAATCGTCGTGGAGAGGCTCATTTGTATTATACCTTAAGTATCTGACAGTAAAATTATATGCGTTTCGAGTGTAAAATATATACAGCTCCGAGCCGCTCTTGTCGATTGTAAGGTCAAAACTGCCGTCTGGGTTTGCGGAGGTTTCGGATTCCAAGCCGCTTATTTTTCTGATTGCTTTAGTTACAACCACGGTAAAGCCGTCAAAGGTCAGCGGTGTGATATTAACGGTTGTATCTTTGTTAGCAATCCCCTCAATGTGGG
>JBJEOD010000003.1:0-4083 GCA_051880535.1 Acutalibacteraceae bacterium
CCTTTAGGCAAGGGAGGCAAAATCTCACAGAACCCCAACATTAGTAATAGAACCTTTAATGCAAAAATCCGCAAAATTTTAGGAGGTAGGGCAATGTATTCATACGATGAGGTTATGACCTTTGTCGCGGAGGAGGACGTTAAGTTTATAAGGCTTGCTTTTTGCGACGCAAACGGCAGGCAAAAAAATATTTCTATAATGCCGCTGGAGTTAAAGCGCGCCTTTACCGAGGGAATATCCTTTGACGCGTCGGCGATAGCGGGCTTCGGCGACGTGGTAAGGTCAGATTTGTTTCTCCACCCTGACCCGTCAACCCTGTCGGTACTGCCCTGGAGACCCTCAAACGGCAGAGTAATAAGAATGTTCTGCGATATTAAATACCCCGATGGGACAAGATATGAAAAGGACGGCCGCTATATATTAAAGAATGCGATTGAGGCGGCTAAAAAGGCGGGAATTTCATGCTACTTCGGCGCGGAGTTCGAGTTTTATCTCTTTAAGCTGGACGATAACGGCAACCCCACGGGCGAGACCTTTGACAAGGCGGGATATATGGACATAGCCCCCGACGACAAGGGGGAGAACGTGCGCCGTGAAATCTGCTTTAACCTGCTTGAAATGGGCATTTCACCCGAAAGCTCCCACCACGAGGAGGGACCCGGGCAAAACGAGATTGACTTTAAATACAGCGGGGCGTTAAGTGCCGCCGACAACGCGGTTACCTTTAAGTCGGTTGTTCAGACAATCGCCAGAAGAAACGGTCTTTTCGCTGATTTTTCGCCCAAGCCCTTAATGCACGAGAGCGGAAACGGACTTCATATAAATGTATCAATTAAATCTGAGGACGGGCGCGACTATACCGACAGCTTTATGGCGGGAATACTCGACCACGCGGTTGAGATGACGGCGTTTTTCAATCCCGTAAAGGAATCCTACAAGCGGTTAGGCGAGAAAAAAGCGCCTAAATACGTCACCTGGTCGCCCGAAAACCGTTCCCAGTTAATAAGGATTCCCGCGGTAAAATCGTCGGATAAAAAGCGTATCGAGCTGCGCTCCCCCGACCCCTGCGCCAATCCGTATATCGCATACGCGCTTATTATATATGCGGGGCTTGACGGAATAAAACGCGGACTAACACCCGGAGAGCCTAACAATGCAAATTTATTTACAGCGGAAAGCGGAATCACCGACGGTCTTGTAAGCCTGCCCGACACGGTGGAAAAGGCGAAAAGCATTGCAAGGCACAGCGAATTTATTAAATCGGTTCTTCCGAACGGATATACAGATATACTTTAATTCATAAAAAATAGGAAACGTCTAAAAAGGGGGTGAGCGGTTGTACGGCGATAAATACGATTTAAGCGTGCTTATTGTTTCGTCTTCGCAAAAGGCGGAGGAGTATCTGCGCGAGGTTTTAAGCGGCGGTGCGTTTTCGCCTGTAGCGTCGGCTAAAAGCGTTTCCGAGGCAAAGCGGATGCAGCTTGAAAACCGATTTGACATTGTAATAATCAATACACCGCTCACCGACGATTTCGGAATTGAATTTGCCGAACAGCTCTGCGAGGACAGCTCGGTCGGGGTTTTGCTTTTCGTTAAGAACGAGCTTTTTGAGCAGGTCAGCTATAAGGTTGAGAATTACGGCGTTTTAACCTTTGCAAGACCCGGAACAAGACAGTCTATTACACAGGCGATAAGGCTTTTGGTTGCAACCCACAACCGCCTTGCCGCGTTTGAAAAAAAGGCGGTTAAGCTTGAGGCGAAAATGAAGGAAATAAGGCTTATCAACCGCGCAAAGTGGCTGCTTATAGACCGCTTTAATATGAGTGAGGCGGAGGCGCACAAATATATTGAAAAAACCGCAATGGATAATTGCGTAAGCCGCGGCGAAATTGCCGAGAATATAATAAGGACATACGAGAGTTAGAAAGAGGTCAAAAGGGTATGGAGAATATGTTGAAGAAAACCAAGTTTATTTTCGTCACCGGAGGAGTTGTATCGGGCTTAGGCAAGGGTATTACCGCCGCCTCACTCGGCAGACTTTTAAAGGCGCGGGGGTTAAAGGTTGCGGCGCAAAAGCTTGACCCTTATATTAATGTAGACCCGGGTACAATGAGCCCCTATCAGCACGGCGAGGTTTATGTTACCGAGGACGGTGCCGAAACCGACCTTGATCTCGGTCATTACGAAAGATTTATCGACGAGGATCTTAATAAGTTTTCAAACCTTACTACAGGAAAGGTCTATTGGAATGTCCTTAATAAGGAGCGCCGCGGCGAGTATTTGGGCGAGACGGTGCAGGTTATTCCCCACATCACCAACGAGATTAAGGAGTTTATTTACAGCGTCGGCAAAAAGAGCAACGCCGACGTGGTTATAACCGAAATAGGCGGCACCACGGGCGATATCGAAAGCCAGCCTTTTTTGGAAGCTATCCGTCAGGTAGGACTTGAGGTAGGCAGGGAAAACTCCCTTTATATCCACGTCACCTTGGTACCATTCCTGCGCGGCTCGGACGAGCATAAGACCAAGCCTACGCAACATTCAGTTAAAGAATTGCAGGGAATGGGAATTAACCCGAATATCATAGTTCTTCGCTGTGACGAGCCGCTGGAGGACAATATATTCAAGAAAATTTCGCTGTTCTGCAACGTTAAGCCCGACTGCGTTATCGAGAATATGACAATTCCCGTGCTTTACGAGGCACCGATAATGCTTGAAAAGAACCATTTTTCGGATATTGTATGCAGGGAGCTTGGTATCAACGCCTCAGAGCCCGACCTTACCGACTGGAACGAGATGTTGGAGCGGATTAAAAACCGCAACAAAAAGGTTACGATAGGGCTTGTGGGAAAATACGTTCAGCTGCATGACGCGTATCTGTCGGTCGCCGAGGCTCTGCGCCACGCGGGCTATGTCTACGGCGCGAGGGTGCAGATTAAGTGGATTGATTCCGAAACCATTACGAACGATAATGTTGCCGAGACCCTTGCGGGCTGTGACGGGCTTTTAGTACCCGGCGGCTTCGGCAACCGAGGAATAGAGGGCAAAATCGCTACCGCGCATTACGCGAGGACGAATAATGTGCCGTATCTGGGCATCTGTCTCGGTATGCAGATTGCGGTTATCGAGTTTGCACGCTATGTCTGCGGGCTTAATGACGCTAATTCCGGCGAGTTTGACGAAAATTCAAACAACAAGGTAATCGATTTTATGCCAGACCAGAACGCCGAAATCAACAAGGGCGGCACATTAAGGCTTGGTGCGTACCCCTGCAAAATAGCCGCGGGAACTAAGATGCAAGAGTGCTATAAAACACCTGAAATCAGCGAGCGCCACCGCCACCGCTATGAATTTAACAACGACTACCGTGATATAATGACCGAAAAGGGACTGGTTATCAGCGGTACCTCGCCCGACGGGCATATTGTCGAAACCGTGGAAATCCCCGAAAACAGGTTTTATGTCGGCGTTCAGTTCCATCCCGAGTTTAAGTCCCGCCCGAACAAGGCGCACCCGCTTTTCTTAGGACTTATCAGAGCCGCCCTCGATTCACAGGCGGAATAAAAAGTAAATACAATTTTTCAGCCGTTTAGCAGTTTTGTTAAGCGGCTTTTATTTTCAGATAAAATATATTTAAGAACGGATAAAAAATATATGTTGTAGTACCGTTTTCCGTATGTTAAAATAATATCAGGCAGGTGTTGATATTATGGAGCATATAACCGTAGGCAGAAAACACAACGAGGGCAAAATCGCGCTTGCAGAGTGCGTCGGTTGCGGCGACCTTAAAAGCATAGATATAAAAGATAAATGCTTTTTGCTTATTATTTTAACTAAGGGCAGACTTAAATTCGAGGTTGGCGGCGAAGCCGTGACCGCCGCCGCGCCGTCGTTTTTGTGCTTTGACGAAACCGAAAACCCCGTCCTTGTTTCAAAATCAAAGGCGCGGTATACCTGTATTTATTTTCACCCGCAATTTCTCAATATCAATATGACCTTCGAGCTTTTGCGCTCCAATAATTATGAGGATATCGCCTCCGCACACGATATGTTTTTACTCAAGCCCTTTACCGATAAGGCGCT
>JBJEOD010000004.1:0-4047 GCA_051880535.1 Acutalibacteraceae bacterium
TTACGGTGGTAAGCGAATTTCTTTGTTCCTCGGTGGGCGGTTTTAATTTTCCGTTATTCAGAAGTGCTTTAATACAGTTGAGTATAAAGAAACCGTTTGCCGAGAAAAGGTATTGCAGAGAAAATTCCTGTGCTTTTTGCATATGCCTTGGGGTGGCTTTTAAAAGGGCGTTACAATAATCGGCTTTAAGCTCTTCAAATTCTTCAAAGTGCTTTTTCTTTATTTGGTCGCCTATTTTAATAAGCCTTTCCTTGGATTTTTCTCCGCGTATCCATACTGCTTGGTTTGCCGCCCAAAAGCCATTCTCGTTATCTACAACCTTTACCATGCCCTTTTCCGATAAAAAAGCATATTCATCGCGGTTCAGGGTATCGTTTTCAAAAAAACGCTTTAAAAGTGACATAACCCTCTTAGCCTCGGATTGATAATTGGTTTCAATTCTTTTTTTAGACCATATCGAATCGATTTGCCAGAGCGTAATATTATTATCGGCGTTCCAACAGGGACCGAACCAAGAGTCAATGCTGTCGGAATACTTTATAGTAGTAACCGACGGATTGTAAACTGCCGCATAGCAGATGTTTTTACCGCCGTCGGGTCTTAGTACCGCAACCTCGTCAAAATCTACGGGATTGCTTATCAGTCCTTCACCGCTGGATGCGGTAATGTAGGGGATAAGTGACCACATCATAAAGTTCTTATCCCTTTCAAAGACGGGCAAACCGCTTTCGACAGCTATAATGCGGTTGCATACTACAGTTTTTTCGTCGTCGAGTATATTTGAATTAATAAGCTTATCAAACAGCTCGTTTGCAAAAATATAGGCGACCTTTTCATACATCTCGTTATGCAGACTGTTTATTTCTTCGGTTTGCTCATCTAAAAGAATATTGCCTAAATATTTGCCATTTTTGTCGATCAAAAAGCCGAACTCGGCAAGTGCCTCTGCCTCGCTTTCAACATAAACAGGCGAAACGCCTAAGTCCTCTGCTATCTGATTGACAGTTTTCGGCTCTCTGTAGGCAGAGTAAACAATGTTTTGGGCTAAGGCGCCGCGTAACAGCTCGGTGGGATTTCCGTCCCGACCGACAGAGCCTGAAATGCCGATTCTTACAAGCTTTACGGGATTGAATTTCAATTCGCTCGGTGTGCGCATAGTTTCCATACCTCTTTTCAGTTCTTTTTTGGATTCAAACAAATGCCATTTAACCGTGCCGAGCGGAATGTTAAGCTCCTTTGCGATTTGCGCCTGCTTTTTGTTTTCGTAATAGTAGGCTATAACAATCCGCCGTTGCAGCTTTGAAAGATATGCGATTTCGCTTTGCAGCTTTAAAACACTTTCCTTAATCTCGGATTCTGCGGATATATCGCATTTGTCGGAGCTTATACTCTCCGAAAGCTCACCTATGGATATTCCGATATTCTGCGTACTGTCGCGGTAGTAATTAGCAAGCGCGTTATGCGCGACTGTCCAAATGTATTTTGAAATATCCTCAATATCGTTCCTTTTTATAAGCGTCTTAAAGACCCTTATCATAATTTCCTGCGATATGTCTTCCGCATCCTGCGGGGTTTTACAGCGCTTTAAGGCAAAGCTGTATATCGGCTTTAAATATTCGGCTGTAATTTTTTCGGCGTCCTGCTTTTGCATTTGTTTTCTCCTTTGAAAGCGGCTTTCACTTATATAGACACAAGAGCTTTAAAAAGGTTGGAATTCAATTAAAATAAATATGGCAATCCCCCGACATTGTCGGGGGAAATCGGCTTTATTTAAAATTTATTTTGGAAACTGTGGCTTTTTCCTCTGTTTCGGAGACGGTCATTTCTACGCTGTCACCCGATTTTGCAAGGGGGAGCTTATCTGAAATTGTGATGGGGACGATATAGATTTTATCGTCATTGTTAAGCTTGATATAATAATTCGTATTGCCCGAAACCACCGCCGAGGCGATATTCTCTATAATGCCCGAAACGGTTGTTTCCGCAGTGTCCTCAATCTCAAGATTTTCGTTTTTAAGCTTGCTTATATAGTCCGCGCGTGCCTCCTCAACAGAGCTGCCCGTGCCGACTATCTGGTACTGGCTTACGTCCACAAAGGCGTACATCTTAACCAGTCCCGCACCGTCCTTTAAGGACATAAAGTAGGTCGGTCTGTCGGAAATGTTAAGCAAAAGCGGGAAGGTAGCGCTGTATTTAAGGTGCTGAACCTGACCCTCGGCAGAGTCCATTGCGGAGTATTCCTCCGCGCCGGGGATAGCGTAATACTTAGTCTCCTTAGTGCGGAGATTGGTAAGCACAAAGCCGACGTTTGATTCGTCGCTTGTCACAGAGGTGATACCCGTATACAGATAAACATCGTCGTTGATAGCGAGATAATTATAGCCGTCGGTCGGCTGTAAAACGCCCTTCTGACCGAAAATGGAGTTAAAAAAGCCCGAGCGGTATTTGCCGTTGTAGATTAACTGCTCCATAATCATATCCGAGCTGTAAACCTGATCAACCCAGGTGGGTATCTCTGTAAGCTTGTAGTATTCGCTTTCGCCCGTGACGGCGTTTAATAGCACCGCGCCCTCAATGTCGCGCCCGCTCCAGAAGCCTATCTTAAAGGTCATTGTAGAGGCTACCCAGTAGGGCGTGCCGTCCTCGTCAATCTCAAAGGAAATGTTATCGAATATTTTGGTGGGATATTTAAAGCGGAGATAGCGGTAGAGATTACGCATAAAATATTCGCTTTCGGAATATTTTATACCCTCGTTGAGACGCACAAGCGAGGTTTCCTGGGTGGTCATATCCACCGTGATATAGGCAGGAATACCCTCTCTGTTATTATTAAACCACTTTATAATATCGCCGTAAGCAAGTGGAGTGACCCTGACAGGCTTGCCCTTATAATTAATTTGGGTATAATCCTCCTCGATTACAAACTGGGAAACAAGGTCGGAGATCTCGCCTAATTTTCTCTGTCCCAGTCTTGAGGCGGTGTCGCGGTCAACCACGGGTATCTGTGTGCGGTTAATCTCGGCAACATCGGCGGTGAAGTCGCCGTTCTCCATAGTGATAAGCTTTTCATACCGCGAGGCGTTAAAAACCTGTGCGCCGATTACGCTTGCGACGGCGCTTAAAACCACAATTGCGACAATCGCCAAAACAGCGAATTTAAGGGGCTTTCCAGCCTTTTTAAGGGTGGCGCGGCGTTCCTCCTTGGAATTAATCCTGTAAACTCCGCGGTCGGGCTTAAGCAGGGAGAAAAAGGCAAAAATCTGAGAAAAGGCGTTTACAACCACACAAACGACAATGCAGAATACCAAAAATGCCCACATTTCGCCGCTGCGCGGGTTAATAGGCGGCAATACGAACCAAAAACCGACAAAGATTATCACGGCGCATATCAGCCATTTGAGAATTACCTTGAATACGTTATTTTTCATAGCTGGTCTCCTTTTTTATGTTTTTTGTCGCATAAGCCGCAGGCCTTGCAGTCGCCGCCGCAGAAATGCCTGCCGCTTTTGCTCCGCTTTATAATAAATATCACCGCGGCGACAAGCAAAACCGCAACAACACTTAAAATAATATAATCGTATATATTCATAGTCTTAAAAACCTAATGCCGAGCCGATATTGAAGACCAAAAAGGCGCAAAACCAGGCGATAACGCATTGGAGCGCGATAACGCCCACGGTGTGAAGACGGGAGCCTAACTCTGCTTTAAGGGTCGCTATTGCCGCGACGCAGGGTGTGTAAAGCAGGGTGAATACAAGAAAGCTTGCGGCGGTAAGAGGAGTAAATACAGAGGAAAGGGAGGCGCCCAGGCTGTCAAGCCCCGTGCCCATAAGCACGCTCATTGTGCTTACAACCGCCTCCTTAGCTGAAAGACCCGCCAGAAGCGAGGTGCTTATCCGCCAGTCGCTAAGCCCTAACGGTGTGAAAATAGGTGAGATAAGCCGTCCTATTAAGGCAAGCAGGCTTTCCGACGAATCAGAGACAAAATTAAGTCTTGAATCAAACGCGCCCAAGAACCAGATTATCACGGTTGCGACAAATATAACG
>JBJEOD010000005.1:0-4046 GCA_051880535.1 Acutalibacteraceae bacterium
ACTACGTTTATTAACAGCATCGGAACCAACATCGGAAGCGTTATCATCCAGAACTTTTCCCAAGCCGAGGCACCCTCGGTGTCCGCCGCTTCGTAAAGCGCGGGGGATATTGTCTGAAGTCCCGCTAAGAAAATTATCATCTGAATACCCGTCTGCCACATAAGGTCAAACAGGTTGTTTGAAATGTTTGTGAAAAAGCCGACCATCTTTGAGTTCATACCCGAATTGGTAAGCAGCTGCTCAAGCCCGCTGCTGCCCATTATCGAGCCGCCGCTGTCCGACAGCGACGCGGCGTTTCCCGAAAGCATTGTCCCGGAAACCACGTCGTTCTTTAATATGCTTATCACCACGCCCGACGCCACTATCACAGGCAAAAAGAAGACCGCGCGCATAAAGGTCTTGCCAACAAATTCCCTGTTTAACAGCACCGCGAAAAACAGGCTTGAAATCACTATTACAGGCACCCTGTACGCAAGAGAGGTAAGCGTTTTTATGAAATTCGCCGTATAGGTCTGGTCACCGCGAAAGGCGTAGGCGTAATTGTCAAGCCCCTTGTAGATTACGTTGTAGCCGCCTATGTCAAGCTCCACATCGGAAAAGCTGAACCGCACGGTCTGTATAATCGGCTGGAGGTAAAAAAACAGGAAGCCTATCAAAAACGGCAGACAAAACAGCCAGCCCGCACGGTTGGTGCGCCCCTGCAGCGAATTTTTCCTTATCTTATTCATCTGTACCTAATCTCCAATCCTCGGTATTATCCGACAACCGCAAAATCCCTTGCGGGAACGCTTACGCCGTCATATTCAACCGTATCAGCCCCGTAATTCACATACACCCTTGTACCGTTTTCGTAAACCGTTACGGTAAGGTCTCCCGTCTCGCTGTGGGACGTAATAACGCTTTTGTCCGTCTTTTCAAGCAGCGGCTTTATTTCAGCATACATATCAGCCGCGGTATCACTCCACAAATCAAAGCTCGTGCTGTAAAGATAATCGTACCGCGTGCCCGAAAGCACCGAAGCGTCCTTGGCTATGCCGTCAAAAAGCAGCTCGCTACCCGTTTCCGCCGCAAACAAAAAGGCTGTCTCGCGGTCTGCCGCGGAGGTTATCGGCTCGCCCGTTAAATGCACAAGTCCGTGAAGGACTATCTGGTAAAAGGGTACGTCCTTATCAAACATATAATAGCCAGAGGAGGAGGCGGGAGCGCTGTAAATCCGCTCGGCATACGGGAAAGCGTAGGCATTCGCGTCCTTAAAGGCAAGGCTTATGCCCGAATCGCTGTATTTTTTGAAGATGCCCTCGTAAATACCCGCTATGTCCGAACGGTATACCCCGTTTTTGCCGTCAAAATCCGAATAGCAAAGCTGTCCCGCCGCCGACATTGAAGCTCCGCTTACATTAAGCGAGGTAAACTTCTTTAAAATCTTATCGGCAAGCCCCGTCAGCTTTTTGGGGGATAACAGCAGATACGCGTCAAGCGATTCATCACGGACATATATGGAGCGCAGATACTCATACTGCTTTGCAGTATAGCCGAAGGCGTTTTTGGAGGCGCTTCCGTTTCTTGTATATCCGTTCCCGCCGTTCCTGAACCTTACATAATCAAGCTCGGGATATAACTCGCCGCCGTTTTCCTCTATGTATTTATTAAGCTCATCAAAACCGCTTTTGCCGCCTAATTTGCTTATAGGCGACGCGCCGTTTTGCAGCTTTCCGTTAAGCACCGTGCCGAATACACCGAAATACTGCACCGTCGTTTTATCCACGCCCTTTTCCTTTAAGGTTGCAAGCATATCCTTTGCCTCCTTAAAGCTTGTAAGGGCGAGCGTTTTGGTGTAAGGGATACCTATAAAATACGCCTGCTTATCCGCCGCGCCGTAAAGCGAAAGCGCCAGCGCTCCGCCCTCGGTCTTCGCCGCAGTTAAGCCCTTTTCGTTTACTAAGTACTCGCGATAGGCCTTTGCCATTCCCGTATATCCCGAATTTTCCCCGCTAAGACAAGTGTAACGCACGGTATACCTTACTACACTTCTTGAAGAGGTAGCCGCTTTGGAAATCGTGGTGCGGTTTTGCCAGCTGTCCTCATACAGCATTGTGCGGCTTAAAACCGAAAGCTCAGCCTGCGACCATACCGAATTGTAGCCCATCTCGGAGTTGCCGTTCTTAGCGCTTATCGACGCCATTGCGTCCCCCTCGGTTATTACCGCAAAGAGCGCCTCGCCGTTTTTCTGTATCCCGTAAACGGGCATACGCACCGCCGCGGTATTGCTCTTTTTGCTGTTTATATCCTTTGAGGGCTCCTCGCCGTAAACATACGCCTGATACCCCGAAACCGTGTTTACACCGTTGTTGAAGTTGATAAGCGCTCCGCAGCCGTCGGGGATAAAAAGATACCCCTCGTCCGTGCTGTTTCCCGCCCCGAAATAGGGCAATAGGGCTATATTTACAAGGATAAACTCATCATCTGTCTTTATCTCATCAAGAGGTATGGAAGCCTCTAAGCCCTTATCGGTCAAGGTATACTCCACGGGAATTACCGTGTTAATGCTCGTAAAGGTGTACTCCGCGCGGATTCCTTTCTCTTTTTCCTTAACCTCTACCGTTTCGTTTCTTACGCAGTCGGTGTGGCTGTTTACCGTAATCGCGTCCACAGCCCCGTTCTCGCCCGATTTTTCAATATATCCGACAACAAGCTCGGAAAATATATCTGTGCGCTTTTCGCCTGTGGTTATGCTGTCGGTCTGAAAATCGTTGGGTACGCTGTACCAGAACGCTCCGCTTTTCCTGTTTTCAAGGGCTATGTGACCCTTTTTAAGGTCTGCGTACAGCGCAAGCTCCCCATTGGCAGTAACAAGGGTATAATCGGTCAGATATTCCGCGTCGGTTTCCTCCGTTATACCTATCTGGGGCGGTACGCCCTCCGCCTTTACCTGTAAGGAGCCCTTTGCAGGGGCAAAGGTAAGCATTAACGCCGCCGCAAGCCCCGCCGAAATGCGCCGTAAATTCTTTTTTTCGTTTCTCATAATCCACCTACCGAAATATCTTCCGACCTCTGCGGCGCGCCGCAGAAGCGTCATAATACCATTGAGCCGTCAAACCTATCCTTAGTGTAATCCCCGTCGTACAAAACCGAAACCGATTTTTTAAGCCGTATATCCGCACTTGAAGCACCTATTAAAATATCGTATACTCCCGATTCCACGTGCCAATCGTGCAGACAGGTGTTGTAATAGGCAAAATCCCTCTCATTAAGGGTAAATTCTATTTGCTTTTCCTCTCCCGCCTGAAGCTCTGTTTTTTCAAAGGCTCGAAGCTCCTTTATGGGTCTTGCAACTATCGAATCCAAGGGAGCGATATACAGCTGTACCGCCTCTTTGCCCGCAACTTCACCGATGTTTTTAAGCTTAAAGCTTACTTTAAGCTTAAAAGTATCCGAGGTTATTTTTTCCTCGCTTAAAGCAAGGTCGGAATATTCAAAGCTTGTATACGACAGTCCGTGACCGAAGGGGAACCAGACCTCCTTAGGGTGAGCGTCGTAATACCTGTAGCCCACATTGAGCTTTTCGGTATACTCGCACTTTACCTCGTCGCCGGGGTAGCAAAGCCCCTCCCGCTCCTTTAAGGGGAAGGTCTCGGACAGCTTGCCCGACGGGTTAACTTTGCCGAACAGAATGTCGGCTATCGCCCTGCCTGCCGCCTCGCCCGAATACCACATCTGCACAACGCAGGGAGCGTTCTCCCATCGGTAGGGTATTATCGCGCTCCCGCTTTGAAGCACCAGTACAAGCTTAGGAAAGGTTCTTACCGCAAGCTCTATTACCGCGTTTACATAGTTAGGCAGCTTTATGCTGTCCCTGTCAAAGCTTTCGGTCTCGCAGTCGGCACCGTAATTATCCCCCACAAACAGCAGTGCGCAGTCGTAATCGGTTCCCGCATAACGCATATTGTATAAAACGCCCTCGTCGTTAAAGCCGTCCTCAAATACCGGACTGTAATCCACCTCGATACCCTCGGCGTTTTCCCTTATGTACTTAAGCGGACTGTCAA
>JBJEOD010000006.1:0-4033 GCA_051880535.1 Acutalibacteraceae bacterium
TTACCTCCTTTATTTCATAGGAGTGGGAGCGGCCGCAGGCGATAAAGAAATTGCCGTAAACCGCCGATATTATGCAAACGCAGACCGTGGCTCCCCTGTAAAATGCGTTTCGGTCGTTTTTTAAAAGCTTTAAAAGCATACCGAGTATTACAAGGCTTAAAATCGCTATCGCGCATGTCACCCAGAAACGGAATATATACATTCCGTCCTCGCTCTGGGAATAAAGCCCGAAAATAAGCCCGTCCTTTTCGCTGTTTTCCTGCGGGAAAAAGCCTATTACAAGGGTGACCGCAATTGTAATTCCCAAAACCCACTTATAGCCCGAGGACCAATTTACCGTGCTGTCCTCGGTAAGAGAAACGGTGGCAAGGCACATCATAAGAATGGGCATATAGAACCAGCGGGCGTAGTATGAGGTGTTAAAGGCGTAAAACGCGCTGTTGAGAATGGGCACAAGCGACATAAAAACCGAAATGCCGATTACCCGTTTAAGCCAGTGATTTTTGCGCTGTGAAAACCATACGAAAACGCCGACCATACTGAAAAGGGGCAGCCAGCCGCCCAAGGACGACCATTTTACGTTGGCGTTCGGGAAAAAGACAGGGCGCGCGGGAATATCGGGCGGGAAGAAGAAGCACTCCAGAATATTTGCGTAAATCTGCTCCTTGCCGTACATAATCGCGTTCCAGCCGAGCAGTACGCTTGAAATACGCTCATTGCCTAAAATCGCCATAATGCTCGGCAGCAGCAAAAATGCAGCAAGGCAAAGCCCAAGCACCGCCTCGAACACCAGCACAAAAAAGCGGGATACCTTCACTCTTATCGCTCCCGAGAAAAGCCGCACGAAAAAGTAAATAACCGTAAACACAACCATTCCGAAGAAGAAGAAATAGTTTGTAACCGCGCAGAGCGCCACCGTTAATGCAAAGACAAAGCGGCGGTTTTCGGTAATTAACAGCTCAAGCGACAAGAGCAAGAGCGGGAAAACAATAATAGCCTCGTGAAAATGATTAAAGAAGATATTGTAAACCGAAAAGCCCGAAAAGGCATATAAAAGACCGCCCAAGCGCGCCGCCTGCGGAGTGCGGGTAAACCGCCTTATATAGCAGTAGGAGGTAAAGGCCGCGCAGGCAAATTTGAGTATAAGCAGAGGCCCCATAAGGTAGGGCACCGTCCAATTCGGAAACGGTATAGTAAGCCAGAAGAAGGGACTGCCGAGCAGATAAAAGCTGTAGGAGCCGATAAAGTTAGCCCCTAAATCGGTAGTCCAGCTCCAGAAAATATTGCCCTCCTTAACAGCCTTGTGGCACTGCTGATAAAATGGTATCTGCTGAACATTAAAATCGCCGTAAAAGGTGAAGTAGCCCTCCCCCATAATCATATACGGCACAAAAAGCGCCGCCGCCGTGACAAGCGCAATGATAAAGGTTGAAAGGTATTTTTCCTTTTGCGGTCTGAGCGCGGTATGCTTAAGGCAAGAAAATCCCATTTAATCCAATCCTTTTTAAAATTCTTTATTGATATTATAACAGTAAATGATATAATATTCAATAAAGGATGTGAAAATTTTGTATAATCATTTTTATGCGTTAATGTCAAGAATGAAGTATATCTACCGTTGGGGGCTTATGCGTAACACCAGTGGGGAGAATTTGAGTGTACATTCCCTTGAAACCGCCCAGATTGCCCACGCGCTCGCGATTATAAGCAATAAGCGTTTAGGCGGGAATGCCAATCCGTTAAAGGCGGCAGCTGCGGCTATGTACCACGATTCGACCGAGATTATAACGGGTGATATGCCGACCCCCATAAAGTACTACAACGAGGAAATCAAATCCGCCTACAAGCAGATTGAGGCGGCGGTGGGTGACAGCCTTATTGATATGCTGCCCGAGGATTTCAAGGAGGACTTTGAACCGATTTTTAACCCCGACGGGGAAACAAAGCGTCTTGTGAAGGCGGCGGATAAGCTTTCCGCCCTTATTAAGTGCATAGAGGAGCTTAAAATGGGCAACCGCGAGTTTGAGGTCGCCGAAAAGACGATAAGAGAGGGTATAAAAAAGCTTAACTGCCCCGAAGCGGATATATTCATAGAAGAGTTTATACCGAGCTTTTATCTCTCGCTTGACGAGCAGAAGGAGGAACAGCAATGATTGAGCAAAAGGCACTTTCTTATGCTAATATGTACGGCGTTTTTGGGGCGCTCCAAAAGCTTTGCGAGCTCGACAGCAAGGCACAGGAAATTTTGCAGAAGCTTAAAAAGCCGATTTCGGTCTGCTTCCAAGTAAAGGACGGCCCCTGCCGCACCTTTCATTTTGACAAAGGCGGCTGTAAAATCACCGAGGGAGCAGACTCGCCCGACTGCAAAATGAACTTTTCCTCGCCCGAAAAGTTTAATCTTATGATAAACGAGGGCAAACCGGGCGTCCCCGTTAAGGGAACGTTAAGACTGCTAATGTTTTTAACGGGAACCTTTACCGAGCTTACAGACCGCCTGACCGAGCTTTTGCGCCCCTCCGACGAGGCATTAAAGGACAGAGACTTTTTTGAGGAAAGCACCCTGCTTACAATGTATACCGTGGCGGGGGCGATTTCGGGACTTGCCAATTCCGATTCCATTGCAATGATTTCGGCGGGCAATACCGTTGACGGCGAGGTCTCTTTAGGGATTAAGGACAAGGCACAGGTTACAATAAGGGTTAAAAATCACCGTTTTGAAACTATTTACGCGGAGGCTCAAAATCCCAGAGCTATAATGGAGTTTGCGGACATTGATTTGGCTTACGGTTTGTTTAACGGTACGGTTTCCACAATCAACGAAATGTGCAAGGGCAACATACGGCTTGCGGGTGTGCTTTCTATGGTTGACAATATCAACCGCATACTCGACCGCGTTTCACTGTATCTATCGTAGGAGGAATACATATGAGCAAATACCCCGAATATTCGCATAAAAAAAGCCGCGAGTGGTTCAACCGCGCGCTGAACGTAATCCCGTCGGGAATTTACGGGCATTTAGGACCGTCCGAGGGACTTTTTCTGCCCCTCGAAAAGTGGCCGCTCATAAGCTCTAAGGCAGAAGGTACATATTTTTGGGATATGGACGGCAACAAATATCTCGACCTTATGTGCGCCTATGGGCCTAACGTACTCGGTTACAACGACCCCGAGGTGGACGCCGCCGCCCTTGAACAGCTTAAAAATGGCAACTGCACCACCGCGCCCTCCTATAAAATGATTGAGTGCGCCGAGCTTTTGGTGGAGACGGTCGAATCCGCCGACTGGGCGTATTTTATGAAGAACGGCACCGACGCCACCACCTTTGCGGTGCTTTGCGCCCGCGCCTTTACACATAAGAAAAAGGTAGTCTTTTTCAAGGGCTACTACCACGGCAACGACCCGTGGGCTATGAAGGCGGATTACCCCGGTATTCTGCCCGAGGACGTAGCGAACAATCTTATCGTTCCGTGGTTTGATATGAAGGCTCTCGAACAGGCTTGGGAGGAAACCGGCGGCGACATTGCCGCCCTTATTGCCCACCCCTACGACCACGGCAATTTCTACGATAATGTCTGCGCCACCCCCGAAAAATGGCGAGCGGTAAGAAAATTCTGTGACGAACACGGCATAATTCTTATTTTTGATGATGTCAGAACAGGCTTCCGTCTTGACCTTGCAGGGAGCGATCACTATTACGGCATTAAAGCGGATATAATCTGCTTTTGCAAGGCGCTGGCTAACGGCTACAATATGTCCGCCGCCTGCGGCAGGGAATTTTTAAAGGCGTCGGCGTCCTCCCTTTCCTTTACAGGCTCTTATTGGATGAGCGCGGTGCCCTTTGCCGCATGTATAGCCTGCATTAATAAAATGAAACGGCTTAATACTCCCGCCCTTTTCCGCGAAAAGGGAGAAAAGCTGACAAACGCCTTTAGAAAGGCGGCGGAGGAAAACGGATTTGAGCTTGTAGTATCGGGCGAGCCGGCACTGTTTTATTTGCGGATTGCAAACGACAACAGCCTGATGCTCCATCAGG
>JBJEOD010000007.1:0-4031 GCA_051880535.1 Acutalibacteraceae bacterium
GCGCGGGCATGAGCTGCCGTAAATGCATTGATATATCCGTAATACGTGCCGACCAGCCTTGTATTGTTTGTAACTTCCTTTACTATTTCCGAGAAATAAATCATATCGTCGGCAATAACATCACTGAGGAAAAGACCGTAATCCAAGCAGTTACGCTGTGAAGCAGGGTCATAAATGCTGACATAGTCTGAGCTTGCACGCTCCGGAACTGTAGGTATTTCAGCCGTTTCAAAGGTTACGGTGTTATTATTCCAAGCCTCTCTTAGCTTGGAAACGTCGTTTCCGTAGCGTTCTTTAAGCCATTCCTTATATTTAATGCCGGCAATTTCACTGTAATCAGGTATTGTGAACTCATCGTATCCGGGCGCTATCGTTTCATGTGTTTTACCCATGGTAATACGGAAGCTGTAGACCTGATTGCCGTAAGGAGAATCTATAACATGCTGTACCAGCTGACGCAGCACCTCTCCTGCCTCCTCACGGAAGAGATCCGAAGCGGGAGATACTCCGAAGTCCTCTGTATATACCTGACCGTCCTTACCGAGACCTATCGACTGATGTCCGGGATTTTTCTGCAGCCACCAGTTTGGTGCCTGCATCCATACCGACACCTGAAGCTTGGCATCGGGATTGGCTGAAATGGTCTGAAGTATATCCTGATCAAATTTTTCGAAGTTAATACCGTTCTGCTGCCAGATTTCCATTTTGCCGAGATAGCCGTTACAGTCGGAATACAGTTCGATACCCGATTCAACCATCTTGTTCTGGTTGGTCGCCTCAAATACAGACTGGCTTTCCGGACGCATGTAGAATATGGAAGCCTGTTCCTCTCCGTTAATAACTACGGTAGGTTTGCCGTTGCGAACCTCCATCTTTGCATCCATCGGCATTTCGGAGGCATCCTGCTCTATCGTCGTGTCTATTATCTTATTTTCAAACACATCCTCATTCTTTACCTGAATAAAGTTAGGATCAAGCTGAATGGTAAAGACTCCGGGGTCGACATATTTAGGAACAACAGTCTTAAACCTGACGGTAAATTCTTTGCCGACCGGCCATGTTGTCGGATTGCCGCCCGATACAATATCCAGCACCGCCGTAGCAACGTTATCGATGGTGTTACGCTTCCAGAAATTTATCTTTATCTCAAAATCCTTTTCAACCGCTCTGGAAAGCTTAAAGGTTGCGTCAAATTCAACCGTCTCATTCTTTTTGACCTTTTCAGGGAAATTGAAATTGACTACGTCGAGCAGGCAGTCAACATAAAGCGAATTGTCAAAGGCAAGGTTACCCCACGGTGAAACCGGCGGCTTACCAATGCCGAACGACGAAAGCCATGAGCTGTCATCAAAATCGACCTGATTCCAACCCTCTGTCTTTACATCGGAACAGCGCTGCTTTCCGCCCTCCGACATAATTTTAACCTGCGAGCCGTTCTTATAGGTCGCCTTGCAGTAATAAATAAATCCGCTGTAACTGTGAACATTATAGTGTTGAACAGCTATTACATTCTTGCCTCTCTTAAGATACGGAACAAGGTCATAGGTATTAACATAGTTCCATGCGCCGTTTGTCATATCGGTTCTGGTAGCACCGAGATATTGACCGTTTACCCAAAGCTCGTATCTGTCGTCTCCGGTAATCTGTATAGGTGCATAGGTCACATCATCCTCAAGATAAAACGTATCCCTGAAATAATGGTAATCCTCGATTCCGTCCCCATAGACATAAGCGCCGGGATAGCATATCCAGTCGGACTCCCAATAGGAGCTAGACTGAGGCGCTCCTGTTTCGATAATAGTAATATTAGTTATATAGTATTCGCCCTTTACCGAAGAACCGAAGAGTATATCGGCCGTTGTCGCGCTCGGAGCTACTACATCAAGCTCAAACAGCTGCCAGTCTGATGAAGGAGGAAGCTTAACCGACTTTTCAAGTCCGGGCATTACGTCTTCATTGTAATCAAGATACCGAACCGATAAATCTGCAGCGCCTGTGGATTTATAGTTTCCTAAAATCTTATAGGAATAACCCGGCATCAGGAAATCAGAGGTATGAACGTAATATCCTTCGTCGCCGGATTTTACGGTAATTTTGCCCTTGCCGTCCTCAATAGCAAACTGCGGGTTGCCTGAAACGCTGCGGCGCTCCCAGCCGGAAATATTTCCTTCTTCGTCTACGGCATGGAAATCGCCGTGATCCACTATACTCTTGCCGGAAGCATACGATTCACCGAAGGTAATATCATCGAACCAGATTTCGGCACTGCCCTGTTCCACATACAGTGAAAGCTTGACATATTTGATTCCCTTGCCTTCCGTTATCTGTCTTGAGTATTTAGCTTGCTGCCACTCACTCGCTTCATTGCACCCGCTCAGCACATATCTCGGACCGTAGAAGGTCTGAACCGGCCAGTAGTTTTCGTCATATCCTACCATTTGGAATTTCAGCCTGGTGTCTATCGAATTGCGTGCGCGGAACCAACCTGAAAATTCATAGGTAACGCCCTCGGTAACTTCGATATAATTACCGGATTCCAGCACCGAATAATCATTCAGGTTATTTTTGCGGAGATAAACGCTTTTAGAGCCGCTGTGATAATATGTGGTATCCGTTTTAAATTCCGGATTATTGTCGCGGTTCTGACCAAATGACCAGCCGATAGGTACTTCCCTGTCGGTAATCTCATCATGCTCAGTATTTTCAAAGTCAAGGTTCATATCGTCCGAAACTTCTTCAAAGCTGACCTCGTCAACTACCGCAAGCGTATTGCTTCCGTAGCAGAAAAATCTTACTTCGGCACGGTCAACCCCCGGAAGCGTTCTTGCAAACACCCTTACCTCGGTCCATCCCTCAGTGCCGTAGGTAACACAATAATCTTCGGTCCAGAATGTTCTCGGAGGCTCTGCGCCGTTTGAATATGCCTGATAAATCTGACCTACGGTTTTGCCGCTGTATGTAGCATCCTGCTTTACAAAATACTTAAGCATATATGTCGTATTCGGCTTTACCTCAAGCGGCCATGAATAAAGCTGTGCATAAACCGCATCCGGATTTTTGGATTTCACATCAAACTGAACTCCGCGGCCATGTCCCGGCACACCGCCGTTTTCACCTGTTAAGGAAATATTACAATCTGCCGCCTCGTGTGCATTCCATGCCTCGGGGTAATCATCTCCCAGCTCAAAGCCGAAATTACTCCTTGCATCATACGGCTCGGATTCGGTCAGAGTTATATTGTCGAAGGAAGCATAAACAGTTCCTTCCTGGTCAAATATTCCGGAGCCGTTCTCCAAATCGTCCAGAGTCATTTGGAAAAGAATAGAATCTGTTTTAGAACCGGTGGTAAATCGCACCTTGATGATTTTCCAATCATGGTTTCCGAAATAAATTCTCGGGAAGAGCCACCCCTGGAAGCTGCCGTCGCTCTTGGAATACTGCTGTATACCGGGATAATACCTTGCGGCTCCTTCATTGCCATTTACCTTTGCCGCAAACGAAAGCTCATAGGTTGTATCGGGCTTTACCGTAATCGCGGATTCCGTCAGCATTATAAACTGTCCTGCTCCCGGCTTTACAAGCATAGGTGATTTGCTGCCATTATAGCCGTTCGGATCCATTTGCTGAGAAGTATTCTTTATATCGGTGGATAATTTCCAGTTATCAAAGGAAGCTCCGGCAGCACTTTTGAAATTGGAATTGGGTATAAATACAGTACTTTGATCTCCGGTAATTTCCTTCATAGACATTTCGCCGAAATAGATTGTTGAACTGCCGTTAGGGAGAGCACAGTCGCTGTCTATATTCTGTATAAGCTTTACATAACGGCATCCGGGATTAACATCCTCTGACTTAATATTAAATGTAACCTGCTGCCAGCCGTTTGTATTTTCACGCAGGAATACCGGATGCACATAAGAATAACCGCCGACCGGACTTCTGTTTGCATCAAGCATCTGCAGCGCCAGGAACTGACGTGCCGCGCCGTTTTCACCCTCTATCTTCACCCAATACGAAAATTCATATTCGGT
>JBJEOD010000008.1:0-4012 GCA_051880535.1 Acutalibacteraceae bacterium
TATCGAGATTGAATCGATAATCGTGGATTTGGGATCATCAGGCTCAAGCCGCCATTGGTGGTTGTGAAGATGGAACACGTGGGTTTCCTTTACCCCGCCGTGAATCAGGCGTATTTTAGACGGGTCTCCCACATATGCCCTTAAAATAGGCGGTGCCGGGTCGCCGTAGGCCCAGGAGCTCATTGAAATATCCTCCGCCGTGTCAGTGTGCTCGGCGTGCGGGTCAAGCGGCAGGCGGTTGCGCATAGGCTCAGAGCGGTAGCTTATCGCCGTTGTTCCGTTAGGAAGTCCCGTGTGCGGGTCGACAGGTGCCTCGCCGTCCTTGTTCTTGATTTCAAGCTCATCGTGAAAGAAAACCGAGTATTCGCGGAATGCAGGTATCGCGGGATGGTAAATATCCGCAAACAGACCGCTTTCAATCGGCTCCCCCGTCACAGGGTCAAGCCAGTAGGAACCCGCCGCCTCGACTATTATCGCACCGAACAGTCCGTGAACGTTAGTGCCCTCCTCGTTGCTTCTTGTATCCGCCATATCCGAAAAAAGGTAAACGCCCTCCTTGTCCGCATGCCAGATATAGACAATTGAGCGGTCGGTCGTGGTATCGGGATTATATCCCACATTAGCGCCGTCCGCGCTCTGCACATTATAGGAAAGCCCCTCGACGTGGATAGACGCCCGTCTGCCAAGCTTATTTTCAAAATTGATTTGAACCGTATCCCCCACATTAGCCCGAATTACTAAGGGCTGAACCTCCTCGCAGGGCTGAGGTACGGGCAGCTCAAAAAATTCCTTGACTTTTTTCTGTATTCGCTTTGAATCCTTACTTAATACATACATCATTCCGTTCGGATCGTGGTCTCCGTACTTATTATAAACAATCGGCAATGAAATTGCCTCAATATCATAAACCCGAACCTGTCCCGTGTTCGGATAATCAGATAATTCCAACATATTAATCTCCTTTTTTAATTATTGCATTTCAAGCAGGCGGATATAATGGTTTGCCTCGCGCAGTACGTGGTCGGCAAGCAGAGGGAGAATAAGCGAGCGTATTTGACAGCCCTCAATCCCCTCTACCCCCGCGCGCTTGAAATCGCGGAATTTTTCGGTCAGCGCAAGCGCGTTTCCACCCCGTGCCGCGCGGTCGTTTGCCGCGGCGGAGGCATTAAGCAGGCGCTTATAATCCTCGGCGAAATCATCAGCCGTGTTAATGAGCTTTTCTTCGCTCGGGTCAAGCAAACCGCGAATAAACAGTGCATGCTCCATCATAATCCGATTCCAGAAAAGCTCGCTGTTCCTAAGCTCCTCACAGCCGCAAGCACTAAGCCCCTCAAGCCGCCTTAGCTGTTCGCGGTAAAGGCGGGCTTCGCGCAGAATATGCTCGATTAACAGCGGGTAATTTACCGTAAAGCTGTTGCAGGAATTAACCCTGCAAAGAACCTGTTCTTTAAATTCTATTATGCGGTCGGCAAGCTGAAGACCGTCCCTGTTTAACCGCCTCACCTGTCCGATAAGCGGCTCTGAAACGCACAAATCGGAAGTCCCCGCACAGCCTTTAAGCCGCTTTTCACGGGCGGTAAGCTCGCGATTTATAAAGGTGCCTGTAAGGGTTTGAGTCTGCCGTTCGGCACAGTCGGTAAATTCAGTTACAATTTCGCCAGATTTCAAAACACAGTCTCCGATTATACAATCGCTTAATGCTATTGTGCGGGAAAGCAGTCCTTCAAATTGCCGCATCAGGCGTTCCGCTCTTTTGGCAAGCTGAGCGTCAGGCGGCAGAAAGCCAACCTTTAAAAAGAAGGCGTGCTCCTTCATAATTCGCGCAAAAAAAAGATGCTGTTCTAAAGAATCGGTAACATAATCACGATTTATATTCATAAAAAACTCCATTCTGCCGCTAAAGCGTCAGCACAAATAGGTTATTAAATCTCCCTTAGCGGCTGACGGAGATTCTAACCGGCATATTGTGTATAGTGTGATTTTTCACGCTATATACTTCTCCTTGTTACACTGCATAATAAACAGTATATGAATCTAAATAACAATCGGTTCGCAGTCAGGGACTGTACCGAAACGAGAAAAAAACAAACCGCCCACAAGGACGGTTTTCTCTTTTAATAGGTTCAATTCTAAATATTGGGGTTCTGTGAGATTTTGCCTCCCAAGCCTTACGGGAGGGGGACCGCCGAATGGCGGTGGAGGGATACATTTTGGTTTTTGCGGACCTAAATATCCCCCAGTCACGGCTTCGCCGCGACAGCCCCCGTGAGGCTTGCGGGGCCAGAAACACCCCAACATTCGCAATAGAACCTTTTAATAAACGGCATAGTATATAAGAATAAATCTCAATTCACTTTTTATTATCCGAGCGATGGTAAAACACCGCTCCCACAGACATAATTACTGCAAATACGGTAAGATAAAATAGCACCGGGAAGGAAAATTCACCGTTTCTGGCGGCTTCAAGATAGGGCGCTATGCCGTGGGCGTAAACCGCCGCGAAAATCATAAACAGGCAGGCGATTATCGACAAAACAGGCATAACAATATTTTTAAAAAGGCTTTCTCTCCCCTTTTTTATCGTGTACATTATAAAAATCGGGATATAAAAAGCGTAAATTGTGATTATCGGCAGTTCTGAGGAATCAAAGCTGAAGAGTCCGAAAACAGGCTCGGTTAAATTTGCGCCGTAAAAATAGAAAAGCCAGACAGCGCAGAAAATGAGCGCGCAGACCGCCGAGCTCATGGGCATACCCGTTCCCTTATCCACCTGTGACAAAGTTTCGGGCTTGGGTCCTCTGCCGCGAACAGCTATAGAGTACATTCCCCGCGTACATCCGAGCATAAGCCCGTTAAGGGTACCGAGACAGGATATTACAATAAAGGTGTTAAGAATCGCGCCGCCTACCCTTCCGAAAATCGCCGTAAAGGCGGAGGTTGAGCCTTCGTGCCGTAAAACGTCGATACTCGCCGCGCCCGAAAGCCCGATGTAGTATAAAATATATACCGATATAATAATAAGACTGCCCGCCGTAAGGGCTAAAGGCATATTACGCCTTGCGTTTTTAAGCTCTCCGTTTATCGAGGTTGCGATAATCCACCCCTCATATGCGAAAGCAGAGGCGACCACCGCCGCAAAAACACCCGAAAAGCCGCCCTCCAAGTCGGATTTATTCCAGCTCCCGAACGCCACCGACATATTTCCGTTAAAAAATCCCGCCGCCGTGCCTACCGCCGCCATAACGATAAGCGGAACAAGCTTGATTACGGTGGAGCTTACCTGAAATCTGCCCGCAAGTCTCGGGGACAGGGAGTTTAGCGCATAAGCAAAGCAGAGATACAGCGTTGCAAGGGTCATACAAAGCCCGCCTGTTATATCGTCAGAGCCGAACAGGGAAAGGGTATACCTTGCAGACACCCACGCCAGCACCGAGGTCATACCGGGGTAATAAACCGTCGTCATAAACCAGCCGACAAAATAGGCATACCTCTCCCCGACCGCCGCCTCGGCGTAATCGACAATACCGTTTACCCTGCCGTACTGCGAGGCAAGGGTGGAAAAGGTAAGGGCGCATACAAGCATAACCGCGCCGCCTATAAGCCACGCCAAAATTCCGAGGGGCATATTGCCGTCGGTATAATTCAAAATATCCTGCGCCTTAAAGAAAACACCGGAGCCTATAACTATTCCCACCACCATACACACGGCGGTGAACAGTCCGTAACGCTTTTCAAGCTTGTTTTCCATTTTCTCTCCCCGTTCCAAAAATTAACACGGCATATATTTAATTTGCCCCTATGGGAAATAATGTATGCCGTGTTTTTATATTTATTCTCGTAATAATGTATAATTATATTTTGCCTGTCGAGCCGAATCCGCCCTCGCCGCGGGCAGTATCCGAAAGCTCGTCGGTCTCACAGAACTCCGCCGCTAAAAAGGGAGCTATCACAAGCTGAGCTATGCGCTCGCCGTCGGCGATTTCCTGCGCGGTATTTGAATGATTATGGAGAG
>JBJEOD010000009.1:0-4003 GCA_051880535.1 Acutalibacteraceae bacterium
TTAATGCACTATTGGCATTCTCAAAAAATTTTCCTACAAAAACTTGACACAAACCTAAATGTTGGGGTTCTGTGAGATTTTGCCTCCCTTGCCTAAAGGGAGGGGGACCGCCGAATGGCGGTGGAGGGATACATTTTGGTTTTTGCGGACCTAAATATCCCCCAGTCACGGCTTCGCCGCGACAGCCCCCGTAAGGCTTGCGGGGCCAGAAACACCCCAACATTCGCAATAGAACCTTAAATAAATATGTTTATTCGTTGTGCAAACGGTAGGAAAGGGTCATAAGACTGTCACCGAAGTGGACATTCTCCACCTTAACACCCGGGTATTTAAGCGCCAAATCGTAATGGCTGAAGTTCCAAAAGCCCTTTATCCCAAGCCCTACGAGCTGATCCGCCATAGCCATCGCGGCGTTTTTAGGTATACAAAGAATAGCCGCGTCGGGTAGGCTTTCACGGCAAAACTCATCGATTGTCGCGGTGCTTCTGATAGGCAAATCCTTTATCACCTGTCCTACAAGCGACTCCTTACTGTCAAAAAGCCCGATGAGCTTAAAGCCCTTTGTTTCAAAATTAATATGCAGGGTTACCGCGCGGCCTAAATTCCCTATTCCGATAAGTATTGCGGTTTTCGGTTTGTCTAGTCCTAAAATATGAGCGATTTCGGTCTGTAAAAGCTCAATATTATAGCCGTAGCCCTGCTGACCGAAGCCGCCGAAGCAGTTAAGATCCTGCCTTATCTGGCTTGCGGTAAGCCCCATTCGCTCTGACAGCTCTCTTGAAGAAATACGGGTCATACCCGCCGCCTTAAGCTCGCCCAAAAACCTATAATACCTCGGCAGACGTTTTATTACAGAATCGGATATTATATTATTGCTCATTCAATCACTCTTTTATGGTTATTTCATATTAATAATAAAACATTGATAAAAAAATGTCAAGTTTTTAAAAAAAGTTCTTGACAAATTCAAAAACTAGGGTATAATAAAATAGTAATCATTACTGATTTGGGTGGTTTTATGAAAAAATACTCACGTCAGCGTGAAGCAATTCTGAATGTATTACGTTCTACCGATATTCACCCTACTGCAAATCAGGTGTACGATCGGGTGCGTGAAACAATACCGAATATCAGCCTCGGCACGGTCTACCGGAATCTCGCCGCCCTAAACGCGGCGGGCGAAATTCTTTCGGTTTCGGTGGGCGACGGTTATGAGCATTTCGACGGTAACAGCTCCCCACATCTGCATCTTCATTGCAGGCTGTGCGGAAGTATTGCCGACATGCCGCTTAAAACCGATTTTTTAGCCGAAGCGGCGCTAAAAAGCGGTTTCACGCCCGACACCTCGGTTTATGTTGTAAGCGGCGTATGCGGTGAATGTAATGCAAAAGAAAAAAATCAATTTAACGGAGGAAATTAAAATGAAAAAGTATGTATGTCTTGTCTGCGGTTATGTTTATGAGGGCGAATCCGCTCCCGAGGAGTGCCCCATCTGCCACGCTCCCGCTTCAAAGTTTGCTGAGCAGGCGGCTGAAAAGTCCTGGGCGGCTGAACATGTTGTTGGTATTGCAAACGGCGTTGACCAGAGAATAATCGACGGTCTTCGTGAAAACTTCAACGGCGAGTGCTGTGAGGTTGGTATGTACCTTGCAATGGCGAGAGTTGCTCACCGCGAGGGCTATCCCGAAATCGGACTTTACTGGGAAAAGGCTGCTTATGAAGAGGCTGAACACGCCGCTAAATTTGCAGAGATGCTCGGCGAGGTTGTAACCGACAGCACCAAGAAGAATCTTGAAATGCGCGTTGACGCTGAGAACGGCGCTACCCTCGGCAAATTCGAGCTTGCAAAGCTTGCAAAGCAGCTCGACCTCGACGCTATCCACGACACCGTACACGAGATGGCTAAGGACGAGGCCCGCCACGGTAAGGCTTTTGAAGGACTCCTCAACCGTTATTTTAAGTAATATCTGATTGAAAAATCACCAGAGATGTGCTATCATAATGGTAGCACATCTTTTGTTTTGGGGTGATAAAATGAGAAACTTCTGCAAGAATATCTTGAAATTTCTATTACTATATGTGGTTTTTACAACTGTTGTTGCACTGATTGGATTATTGTTTCAAAAAACATATATTGAAATTTTAATTGAAGGATTTGTAAATACAATCTGTTTTGTGATTGTTATTACAATCATCAATAAAGTTCACAAAAAGAAAAAAATTGATGATGAATAAAAAGTGTACAATATTATTTGGTTTTAGTGTGCCAAAAGTGGGATTTTGAAAACATAGTCCTAAGAGCCCTTGATTTCAAGCGGTTTTAAAGCATAGTTTCAAGACGAGGCCCGCCACGGTAAGGCTTTTGAGGGTCTTTTGAATAGATATTTCAAGTAATTGAAAATACCAAAAACCGCATAAATAAAAGCTTCCCCCTTTGTGTAATTGCACAGAGGGGGAATTTTCTATTCGGGATAGGCAAAGCGTTTGTCGTTTATCAGCTCTTCCTTATACTTTCTGATATAGTATTTCGCCATATTAAGGTTCTGCTCGGAATAGTTTCCGCATTCCTCGGGTCTTGCTCCCGGGATTTCGCCCTCGTAGCCGATAATAAAATCGCACATTGCCGTCACCATCGGAAATACGTCCTTTGAGGTCAAATCGCCGAACATAACAAGGTAACAACCCGTTCTGCAACCCATAGGACCGAAATAAACGACGTTTTCCTTTTGCCCGCCCGAACGGAGAAAGGTTGCTCCGAGATGCTCAATAGTGTGGAGCGCGGGCATATCGATAACAGGCTCCCTGTTAGGCGCGGTAAGCCTTAAATCAAAGGTCGTAACCGTAACGCCGTCCTTTCTGTCCTTCCTTGAAACATAAAGCCCTTTAAGGAGCTTTAAATGATTTATCCTGAAGCTTTCGATTTTTTCCACCTTAAACACCTTCATTCATTTTAATACTGTCCGTTTTATAAGCTTTAAAAGCTCACAGAGCGGCACTATCAGGAAGGAGAGCAGGAGCGAAACCGCAAACTGCTTAAAGGTAAGGATTGTCATTCCGAAAAGGTATCCTGCGGGGGTAAGTGCAAGGAAAATCACAATAAAGAGGGTAAGCGCGGCGGAAAGATTTAAAAATCTGTTTGAAAACAGGCTTTTGCTTATCAGGCTTCCCTCAAGCCTGTTGTTGTAGCAATGGAATATCTGAGACATACCAAGCACCGCAAATGCCATTGTCATAGCGGCGGCGGAGCCTGCCTTTGCGCCTATACCGTACGCTGTAAGGGTCATTGCGGCGATAAAAACACTTTGAATCGCGATTGAGACAACCGCCCCGATGTCGAAAATTTTCCCGAGCACGGTATAGGGCTTGCGCTTCATAACCGCGTCCTCCGCCCTCTCCATACTAAGCGAAATTGCGGGAGCGCAGTCTGTAAGCAGGTTTATCCATAAAAGCTGTACCGCCGTAAGCGGTGTGTCCGAGAAAATAATCATACCGAAAAGGATTGCAATAAGCTCCCCGAAATTACAGGAAAGCAGATAATAAACCGATTTCTTGATATTGTCAAACAGTCCTCGGCTCTCCTTTATCGCGCAGACAATGGAGTTAAAGCGATTATTTGCGATTACTATGTCCGCGCTGCCCTTTGCGACGTCGGTACCGAATCTTCCTACCGCACAGCCTACGTCGGCGGCGGCGAGCGCCTCACCGTCCTGCACGCTGTCGCCAGTAATTGTAACGACGTTGCCCGCCTGCTGAAGCGCCTTTACTATACGCAGCTTATCGGTCGGCGATACCCTCGCGTAAACCGAGCAGTTCTTTACCGCCGCGAGCAAATCCGTATCGCTCATTGCGGCAAGCTCCTCCCCGGCAAGGGTTATACTTTTATCCTTTAAAATTCCGATTCTCCGCGCCACCGATTTCGCGGTTATAAGATTGTCGCCCGTAATCATTACCGTTCTTATTCCTGCGCTTTCGCATGCCTTTATATCCTCGATAACCGTTTCAC
>JBJEOD010000010.1:0-3991 GCA_051880535.1 Acutalibacteraceae bacterium
CCTGAAATAATACCCGAACAGGCGGCTGTTGTCAGGCGTATATACGAAGAATTCCTCGCGGGAGCCACATATCTTGAAATAGCAAAGCATCTGACGGCAGATAATGTTCCTACGCCGAGAGGATCAAAAATGTGGTCAAGCGAGCGCATCAAATCAATCCTCAAGAATGAAAAGTATAAAGGAGATGCTCTGCTGCAGAAAACGTATATTACCGATCCTATAAGCAAGAAGGTCAAAAAGAATAACGGCGAACTTCCCATGTATTATGTTGAGAACAGCCATCCGGCGATTATTGAACGCAGAATTTTCGATAGGGTACAGGAGGAAATAGCACGGCGTGCAGGAAAGAAAAAGGTCAAAGAGGTCGGAACCAAAACCGAGCTTGGAAGATATTCCGGAATGTATGCGCTCAGTGAGCTGTTATACTGCGGCGAATGCGGAACACCTTACCGCAGATGCACTTGGTCGAGAAACGGTAAAAAGAAAATTGTATGGAGATGTTTAAGCCGTCTTGATTACGGCAGGAAATATTGCAAGAACTCACCTTCGATTGAGGAAAGCAGACTGCATAATGCGATTGCTGAGGCAATTACCGAAAGGGCAGCCTCCGAGCAGGGCGGTTATGAACGGATAGTAAGTCATATAGAGATGTATAAAATGCGTGAGGATTCTTCCGGAATCATAGAAAGGCAAAAACGGATTGCGGAAATTGAGAAAGTTATTGACGATCTCGCAAAGCTTAACAAAGAGGAGGCGCAGAACGGTGAGCTTGACGATCGTTTCGATGAACTGTATTCAGAAATGTATCTGATAAAGGATGAGCTTGCTGAAATGCAAAAAAGCAGCATATCACAGCTTGATGATGAATCTTTAAACGAAATGCGGGATGTGATTGCAGGGCTTAAAAATCATCCGGTTGAATATGATGATAAAATCGTAAGACAGCTTATTGAGTGCATTAAGGTCATATCAGCCGATAAGATAAAAATTTACTTCAAGGACGGAACGGTAACAGAAATGTTAATGTAAAAATTCAAAAATGAATTTGTTATTTCTACCTTGATAATAAGAAGCTTTTATGATAAAATATATGATAAGGAAAGTATTCAGGTGATTTGAATGGCTATTAAAGTTTTCGGACCGTGGAATGAAGGATATGTTATGGATATGTATGTGGAAAAAAGCATATATATTCAAGACGATGCATTTGGAAATCCGATTTTCAATACAACATATACAGAGATTGGACAGCTTTTACATTCAATGAAATATAACGGTCATTATGATAACAGCAGGGCAATTGCTGAAATTTGCACTCCGTTCTTAAAAAAATGGCTTGCGGATAAAGAAATCGATATAATAATTCCTGCACCGCCGACACTTCGGCGTGACAATCAACCTGTATATATGATAGCTGAAGCTATTTCCGACTCTATGAATTTGCCGTATTCAGATTGTATATTAGAAAAGACCGGTCAGGTTCAGTCAAAAAGTATGCCAAAGGATAAGAAAGAGATATCGGGAACAATAATACAACTCAAGCCTGCAAAACGCAAATGCAACATTTTACTTATTGACGATTTGTATTCGACCGGTGAAACTGCATCAGAATGTGTCAACGTATTAAAAAAGGATATATTGATAGATAAAGTGTTCTATTTTTCAATTGCAAAAACAAAATAGTGAAAAGGAGGAAAATGCCGTGAAAATATTTATTGCCGGAGCCAAGTCAATAAACAGCTTGGATGCATTTGTACAAAAAAAACTGAGCTCGATTTATCAAAAAAATTATGATGTTATTGTCGGCGATTGCCACGGCGTGGATTCTCTTGTTCAAATATTTTACGCAAATGTGGGCTATAGAAACATAGAAGTCTTTGCAAGCAACGGAAAGGCAAGAAACAATGTCGGAAATTGGACGGTGCACAATGTACCGGTGCCTGAGAGTGTACGAGGTTTCGAATTTTATAAACAAAAAGATGTTGCTATGGCAAATGCGGCAGATTACGGCTTTATGATTTGGGACGGAGAAAGCAAAGGAACACTTAATAATATGATAAATCTTATTAGCCGTAATAAACCGGTAATGGTTTATCTTATAAATCAAAAAAAGTTTTTCACAGCGGAAAGTATGGAAGATTTAAACGAATTACTCAGAGGTTGTAATACAGAAACAAAATCACTTTATTTAAAATTGCGCGGAAAAGAAAATTTGCAGATATCAATTCCGGTTTGATGAATTAAGTGTATTGCAAAAAGATAACAGAAAATCGACCTCTTAATTTGAACCGATTGTGTTCATTCAGAAGCCTTTTTTTCTTATGCATAAATCTCACAGCTTGCTATTGCAATTTGAAAAATAAAAAATTTTTCGCGCGTTGTAAAATGAAGTTGAAATAAAATAAAAAAATAGGTCCATAGTGACGAACCTGTGGTAGAATTAATTTGCTACAACAATTCCGAAAGGATCATCACTATGGACAATCCGAATTATACCACAGAACACAGAAAAGGGCAACATCTTTTAAACGAAGAACGGTACGAAATTGAAGTGCGTTTAAAAGACGGCTGGTCGATATACAAAATAGCGAAATATCTCGGACGAGCGTATAACACTATTAAAGACGAGGTCGAACGCGGAACAGTAACATTGTATAACGGTAAAGTAAAACGGTATAAAGCAGATCAAGGCAAATCGGTTTATCTTGAAAAACGAGAGCATTCAACCCGTAGGTATCGCGTTTTTGAAACGGCTCCGTTTTTAGAATATGTTGTGAAGCAATTTAAAAATGAACACTGGTCATTGGACGCAATATTCGGATATGCCTTACATAACGAATTGTTTAAACGCGAGGAAATGGTTTGCACCAAAACGCTTTACAACTATGTTTCGCTTGGATTGTTGCCGATTAAAAACATCGACCTGCCCGAAAAGCTGAAGCGGAATACAGCAAAATCGCAAGCTGCCGAAAACAAAAAGAAGCTCGGCAGAAGTATTGAGGAACGCCCCGAAAGCGTCGAACTGAGAAATGAATTCGGACATTGGGAGATAGACAGCGTTCTCGGACTGAAGAATGAAAATGAGCCTGTAGTTATTACACTTGTGGAACGGTTGACAAGAATGTGCCTTTGGATAAAAGCTAAAAATCATACGGCAGAAGCAATGCAAGAAGCTTTTGAAGATGTGGTATCAATGTTTTTAAGCAAGAAAAATCAGGTGTTTAAAACCGTAACCGGAGATAACGGTTCCGAATTTGCCACATTGGCGGATTTTGAAAAATACGGAATGTCGGTATATTTCACGCACCCGTATACATCCTGCGAGAAAGGTACAAATGAATGTCATAATAAAATGCTGCGCAGATTCATTCCAAAGGGTAAGCCGATCAGTTCTTATACAGCCGAGGATATTTGCTATTTTGCCGATTGCATAAACGGATTACCGAGGAAAATTCTCGGATACCGCACACCTGAAGAACTGTTTGAGCAGGAGTTAGACAAAATCTACTCTGCCTAATATCGCGCCACTGTTGATTTCCTCCGTTCGGGGCTACGCCCCTCTCTTTGTAAATCCACAGTCTTCTACCATAAAGTCACTGCTATTTTAATTTTGTTTCAACTTGCTATTGCAATTTGCGAATAAAAAATTTTTAAAAAAACTATTGACAAACATATGCGGTTATGTTAGAATACTATCACATTAAGAAGTTACAGTAGGTTCGAGTCGAATTAAAATAATGCGCCTCGCATCTTTTATGTAATCTCTTGACATCTAAGGGAGACATAAAAGATGCCTGCCCTGGAACCCCGATAAAATCGGGGTTTTTTCCGTTTTTTGGAAGAATTTTTCAAAGATAATTTTGTAGATGCCAAAGGCGATTTTTTCTCATTTTTTCGACTTGAACCTACGGAAGACATCATTTATAATAATTTTCCTTTTTACAACCTAAATTCCCGTCCGAATTATCCTATACGTGCTGAAAAAAGGCTT
>JBJEOD010000011.1:0-3990 GCA_051880535.1 Acutalibacteraceae bacterium
CCTTCCTCCCCAGTTTGCATGAAATGGCAGCTCTATATAACAGCCGTCTCCAAGCTCGGCAAACATATCCTTTAGCATTTGCTCCCGCTTTTTTTGCTCCTGTGGGCGCGTTTGGTTAAAATCGTAAAGCTTTTCAAGGCAACAGAGTTGCTCTGCCATTATTTCTTCATTTCCGGGAAGATATAAATCTCCCGAATGCATTTTTTCTTTATCCGTCATAATTATCACCCTATCCTTATTTTTTAAAGCGCCGCCGAAAGCTCCGCCGCAAGATCAGACATTTTCTGACCCTTGTTAAGCCTTACGGTATAGACAGGCTTGTCGGTCGCGTTAAGCGAAAAGCGGTTGCCGAAATACTCCGAAAGCCTGTGCATAACCTCGGGCTCAATAGAGGTTATATGCAGAATCGCGGTATTAGAGGTGCCGGTTATTTCGGTAATTTTTGCCGCCGCCGCTTTGTTTCTTAATAGAGCAATATCGATAAGCCCCATAACCGCCGCGGGTGGCTCGCCGAAGCGGTCGCACAGCTCGTCAATAACGTCGCTTGCGTCGTCGTCGCTCCTTATAGCCGCGATTCGCTTGTAAATACCGAGCCTTGCAGGCAGCGATTCAATATACCTTTCGGGAATATGCGCCGAAATATTAAGGTCAACCGTGCAGGGAATATCGTCCTCGACAGGCGCGCCGTTCTCCTCGTTTACCGCCTCGTTTAAAAGCTTAAGGTACATATCGTACCCCACCGACTCCATATTTCCGTGCTGGTCGCCGCCTAAAATACTGCCCGCTCCCCTTATTTCAAGGTCACGAAGCGCTATTTTATAGCCCGAGCCGAACTCGGTAAACTCGCGTATCGCTTCAAGCCGCTTTGACGCGACGTCGGAAAGCTGTTTACCTGTACGGAAACAGAAGTAAGCGTAGGCGCGGCGGGGCGAGCGTCCAACCCTTCCCCTTAGCTGATGAAGCTGGGCAAGCACCATTTTGTCCGCCTCTTCGATTATAAGGGTGTTGGCGTTAGGTACGTCAACCCCCGTCTCAATTATTGTGGTGCAGACAAGCAAATCAATTTCGTGCTCAATAAGCTTACGCCAAACCTCGGTAAGCTCGTCCTCGCTCATCTGCCCGTGGGCGATTCCTATATTAATATCGGGCAATCTCGCCTTAAGAGAAGCCGCACAGCGTTCAATGCTCTCAACGCGGTTATGCAGATAGTAGACCTGTCCTCCGCGGCGCACCTCTTTGTTTATCGCGTCGGTAATAACACCCATATTATACTCCAACACATAGGTCTGCACCGGGTGGCGGTCGCCGGGCGCCTCGTCAAGGGAGGACATATCCCTTAGTCCCGAAAGCGCCATATTAAGGGTGCGGGGAATCGGCGTTGCGCTGAGGGTCAGAATATCAACAAAGGGGTAAAGCTCCTTTAGCCGCTCCTTTTGCGCTACTCCGAACCGCTGTTCCTCGTCTATTATCACAAGCCCGATATTTTTAAAGGAAATATCCTTTGAAATAAGCCTGTGGGTACCCACTACCATATCAAGCCTGCCGCATTTAAGGTCGTTTATAATCCGCGTCTGCTCCTTATGGGGGACAAAGCGGTTAAGAAGTCCCACCGTGACGGGCATATCCCCAAAGCGCCGCACTATGGTATTGTAATGCTGCATTGCAAGTATGGTTGTAGGGACTAACAGGGCGCATTGCTTGCCCTCGCTTATGCACTTAAACGCCGCGCGGAGAGCCACCTCGGTCTTGCCGAAGCCCACGTCGCCGCACAAGAGGCGGTCCATAGGCACCTCCCGCTCCATATCCCGCTTAATTTCGTTTATACAGCGGAGCTGGTCGTCGGTCTCGTCATACTCAAAGCGGCGTTCAAAATCGTTCTGCAAATCTGTATCGGGGCTGAAGGCGTAGCCCTTTACCGACATACGCTTAGCATAAAGGGCGGTTAACTGCTTCGCCATATCCCGCACCGCCGCCTTGACCCGTTTTCTGGTCTTCTGCCATTCGGTGCCGCCCAATCGGTTAAGCTTAATCCCGCCGTCGGATGTCGCCGCTCCGATATATTTTGAAACCAAATCAAGCTGGGTTACAGGCACGTAAAGCACGTCACCCTTGGCGTAATTGATTTTAATGTAATCCTTAGTAACCCCGCCGTTGGTAATGCGCTTAATGCCGTCAAAAACTCCGATTCCGTGGGATTCGTGAACAACGTAGTCGCCGACTCTCAGCTCGTCAAGCGAGCCTATCTCCTGCCCGTTTTTCGGTCTTGCTTTTTTTCTTTTACCCTCCGAAGCGATATAGCGGTGGGTGATAAGCATAAAGCGGCAGGACGGGATTTCAAACCCGCCCGAAAGTCCGCCTACCGTTACGGTAACGCCCGAGGGCGTAAAATCGTGCGATTCACTAAAGCTGCTGTTTACGCCCTTTTCGTTAAGCTCGTTGTTAAGGACCTGTGCCGCGCGCCGCTCTCCCGCTAAAATCACCACCGCGCCGCCGCTTTCCCTTATATAGGAAATATCCTCAAGCAGAACCCCGATATCGCCGCTCCAGGCGGTGGAACGCTTGTAATTAAAGTTAATTATATCCCGGGGCTTTAGCTCATAGGAATTGCGCGGGAAATTTTCCATTATTACCGCACCCGGGACACAGCTCCAGAAGTCGGTTTTATCAAGCCAGAGCCGCGCGGTTTTTTCGGAAAGATAGCCCTCTTCAAGGTAGCCCGCAACGTCCTCTGCCTGAACCAACGCCATAGACTTAAGCCTATCGTTAATACCGCCGCTCTCGCTTACCGTAATAAGCGCGTCGGAAATATAGTCGAACACCGTCTCGCCGCCCTCGAAAATCAGCGGAATATAGCGGTCATAGGAAAACTCAATCCCGTTTTTAAGCGCATCAATATCCTTTAAAATAACCGATTTTTGTTTTTCGGTAAGCACTTTTGCGGTTTTAAGGTAATTATTAAGCTTGATTATCAGCTCCTGCGGCTCAAAAATCACCTCGCAGGCGGGGGTAATCTCGATTTTATCGGTGTTGTCCGTTCTGCGCTGGGTTTCGGTATCGAAATAGGCGATATTGTCAATCTCGTCTCCCCAAAACTCAATACGGCAGGGCTGTTCGGAATTTACGGGGAAAATATCAAATATACCGCCCCGCACCGAAAACTGACCCACGCCCTCGCATTGCTCACTTCTTACATAGCCCGCCGAAATAAGCCTTCCTGAAAGCTCGGCAATATCCGCGCTGTCCCCTGCTTTAAGGGTGAAGCGGGCGCGGCTTAAATTCTCGGGCGGCACGGTGTACTGCACCGCCGCATCAATCGAGACCGTAAGCAGGTCAAAATCCCCGTCCAAAAGCTTAGACAGGGTATCGGTTCTTTTATGCTCATATTCCTTTGAGTAGCCCGAAAGTGGTCCTATGCAGTAGTCGCGGGAGGGGAAGTTAAGACAGTTAAGACCTAACGACCTTAAATCGTCTCTTAGCTCGTTAGCAGACGCCTCATCGTGGGTTATAACCGCGATTTTGCGCCCCGTGGCTCGGTAAAGCGCCGCCGTAACCGCCGCCTTGTGAATCATTGAAAGCCCCGTGCAGACAATCGGCAGGCGCTCCCGCCCAACCAACTGCAAAAGCGCGCTGTAATCGGGGTCTTTTTTAAGAATTTCGTTTATAAATTTCATATTAACCGTTATATTTGTTCATAGCGGAGTCTATTCCGCGGGTTATTATTTCCTCCGCCGCCAGAGCCGCCCTGTCAAGCGCCTTATTAAAGTCTGTCATTTGCTCTGTAGGTATTTTCCCGAGAACCCAATCCTTTAAATCGTAATCACGGTTTTCCCGCTCCCCTACGCCTATTTTAATTCGCATAATTTCGTCGGTTCCCGTAAGCTCTATAATGTCCTTAATTCCGTTATGCCCGCCGTGACTGCCCTTTCTTCTGAGCCTAAGCTTTCCTATATCAAGCGTAATATCGTCAAACATAACGATGATCCGTTCCGG
>JBJEOD010000012.1:0-3985 GCA_051880535.1 Acutalibacteraceae bacterium
CGCCAAGACTTTGCAGCAAAGAGACAAGATCGGTCTGCCGTGCCTGCTCTTTCTGAGCGTCGGTAAAATGAATATATTGGGACATATAGATGCTCCTTACGAATTATTATGTTTTATTATGGAATATTATATTTACTTGACATCAATACTGACCGGTGTTATAATTTTTGTAATCGTAGGACGATAATTGATTTTAGCCTGCGTTTACAAAAAATAAAAGGGTGAAATAGAATGTTGCTCTCATTTAATGAGTGTGTGGAAAAATACGGAAATCAGTACCAAATTAATAAACAGATAGAATCCAAGCAATTATATAAAATAGAACCGGGTATTTACTCCGATAATAATAAGGTTTCTGATCTTGAACTTATTTCATATAAATACTCACACGCAGTTTTCACAATGGATAGTGCGTTTTACTATCATTCACTTACTGATGTAATTCCGTCACAGTTTTGTTTAGCAACAAAAAAGAATGCTCGGCTGATCACAGATAGCCGTGTAAAGCAGTTCTTTCATCGAAAAGACATTTTCGATATTGGTGTATCACTTTTAGAATATAGCAATACTCAAATTCGTATCTATAACCAAGAACGAATGCTGATAGAACTGATACGCAACAAAAACACCATTCCTTTCGACTATTATAAAGAAATCATCGAGAGTTATCGCAAACGAACGGATTCTTTGGATATCGAAAAACTGCAAGAGTATATTTCTATGTTTCCGAAGCAAAATCATATTTTTGAGACAATTCAATTGGAGGTATTCTAATGATTAAAATTTCCGATATGATAGAAAAAGCAAAACAATCCGGCTATGATGAAACCAATGCTGAAGCAAAAGTTTGCCAAGACCTGATATTATCACTCATTTCACAAAGCCAATACAGTCGCAATGTAACAGTAAAAGGAGGCGTTGTAATGCGTAGTATTACAAACAATACTCGCCGTGCAACGCAGGATATGGATTTGGATTTTATTAAGTATTCTTTGCAAGATGATTCCATTGATCGTTTTATTGCTAAACTTAATGCTGTGGGACTGATTTCGATAAAACGAGTCGGCAGGATTGAGGAGTTAAGACAGCAGGATTATCACGGAAAACGAATTCATATTGAAATTGCGGACTCTGATGGATATATCTTGAAGAGCAAAATCGACTTAGGTGTACATAAACATTATGACATTGAGCAAGAGGAATTTTGCTTTGATGTCGGCATGGATGATGATGGTGCCAGCCTTCTTATCAACTCAAAAGAGCAGATGCTCACAGAAAAGCTGCGTTCTATTTTAAAGTTCGGAGCACTCTCCACCCGTTATAAAGATATTTTCGACATTTATTATTTAACCGAGACTGTAGACCGCATCAAATTGGAAGCGTGTTTCAAGACTCTTATTTATGATGATGACGGTATGCGTGAGAATAATATTGACGCCATTATTAAAAGGGTTGAGAACACTTTTACCAACCGTTCTTATATCAGCAAACTTAAAACTTCAAAAAAGAACTGGCTTGATGCGGATATCAATGTGGTTCTTGTTGGTATTGTTGAATTTTTAAAATCTCAGAAATCACTTATTGAAAATCCTTGACAAATACATCAACTATTATAAAAGCAGGGAATTAGGACAAAACTCCCTGCTTTTCTTATCCCTGCTTTAAACCGTGAGCTTGTTTCTTTTCCGCAATCTTTTTGCGTAATTTACGGTCGATGGCAACACCTTTTCCTCTGCGCTCATCCTCCAAGCGGTTTTGAAGCATGTGGCTGAGATGATGCAGAAGACGGATAGTACCCAATGCCGCCGACCAATTTCCGCCCGATTTTATGCTGTGCAATAGCTGCTGTGCATACCTATTGCCGTGTTCCGCGGCAGAGGACAGATAGAACACCGCCTTGCTATAATTACGCTCCGTTTCTTTGCCGTACAGATATAGTTTGCCAAGCTGGTATTCTGCAAAGTCATTGCCGTTCTTTGCGGCAATTTCAAGGTTTCGGATAGCCCGAGGAACATCCTTGACCGCGTCCTCGGTCAGCAATATCTTTCCTGCAAGGTAGGCGGCATAGGGGTTGTCCTGTGCGGCCGCTCTTTCAAGATAGCCGACAGCCCGTTCCAAATCCTGCGGAATGATTTCTCCGCGGTACAACAGCTTGCCGAGAATATATTGCGCCGGAGAAAAGTTCTTGTCTGCCGATTCGGTCAGAAGCCTAATCGCTTCGGGGTAATTCTGCAAGAGCAATACACCGTCGAGGTATGCCTTGCCGAGCATATATTTCGCATAGCAGTTTCCTTTATCGGAGGAGCGTTTCAGTAGTTCCTCAGCGCGAGGAAGGTCTTGTTCGATATCTGTTTCTTGAAGCAAGGTCTTGCCGAGTAAATATTCGGCGTACTGATTGCCGTCTGACACCGCATCTTCGAGCCACACCAAGGCGTAATCAATATTTTTAGTTACATCCTCGCCACTGAGAAACATTTTACCGAGACGGTATTTGGCAACATCACATCCGAGGTGTGCCGAGTCAATAAGCAGATCCACCGCTGTGTCGGGATCGTAGTCCTCGCTATCGCTGTCGAGCAGTTCCTTTGCCTGACGGTAGAGCCGCCACATAGCAGATTTCTTTTCCTTATCGGTGAGAGCAGGCTCAATTTCTTCATCTGCCGGTTCGGGATCGGGAGCAGACTGTTCCTCCGGCTCGTCTATCGGGAACCTGTCGGCGAGAATGTTTATCGCCTCCTGTATGACAGCGTTTTTAACAATCTTGAATTCAGGATTATCAACAAGCGGAATCCGTGCAGGCAGTTCCTGCGTATAGGTGAGTAGGATTTCCTCTTTCTGCTCATACCACAAATCATAGAGCGAGGCGATGCGCTCATCGGCGGCAAGCTCGTCTACAATGCGATTCACAATCGCTTTGACATCATCTTTCAGATAGCCATACTGCTTTTTGCCGCTTGTTTTGGATAACCTATCAGCGAGCTGCAAAAGCATTTCTTCGAGCTTTGGATTATCATAGGTTCCGCTGTTGATTTTAGATACAATTTCCGCTATAACTTCTCGGCTCCCGCTTCGGAGTGCGTCACGATGCTCTGTCTGTTTTTTATATTCGCATAGAAGTTCTTGGGCAAAGATATCCTTTGCAAATGCTGAACGCAGATTCATCACACCCTGCTTGGAGAGATACGGCTTGATGCCCTCGTCCGCATACACCATAAGATGCACATGAGGATGGTGCGATTCGTTATGAAAGGCCGCGTACCATTTCAGATGCTCCATAGGTATTTTGAAGTTTTCAGCGAGAGCCGCGGTTTGTGTGCGAAGCATATCCCGCCACCGTTCACCGACATTGTATCCGAGCCGTTCCGCGTCCTCACGACGAAGAGAAATAATGACCGTCCATACATTGCCGCCGTAATTATTAAGCTCATCCGACACCTCATTAAGCTTTATCTGTACACCGTCATCGGTGAATAGTCCGTGTGATCCGAAGCGCTGTGCTCTCGGTCGGGTGGCGATATAGTCCGCATAGGTTTTCGTCTGCCTTACTTCATAAGCGTTATCTTCCAGGGCGCGGGTAATGAATTCCGAAGCGTTTCCAACGGTCGGCTCTTTCAGATAGTCCTCATACTCCAACATCTCTTTGCTGTCGGGAAAATCAGTAAGGATTTTTTCAATGAGCTGTTGTTGCTTCAGCGAGGACGGCGCGAGCTTAAAGGATTTATCTATCTTATCCACGCCTTCTCTCGTTGCAATATATTTTGCATAGCCCCCGACGCTCGTTCGGGCGTTCGGTTTCAGATACTTGAACTTGGTAATCAGCTTCGCCATGCATTATTATCCCTTCTGCCAGTAGACGGCGTCCTCGAAAGAGAAGTTACCGTTCAGCCGTTTGACTTCTTTTACACATTCACCGCGAAGACGTTCAAGTGCAAGACGGTCAATATCCTGTGACGAGGCAACGAGGTTCTGCATAATAGCAATCTCA
>JBJEOD010000013.1:0-3985 GCA_051880535.1 Acutalibacteraceae bacterium
CAGCGTATTTAACGACGACGGAAAATGGCTTTTCTCTGATTGCGACCCCGACGGTAAGGAAAGACCCTACGGTCCTGCAAACTGGTATCCCATTGCCTGCCGTGCCGTACCCGAAGAAAGACTTGACGGTGTATTCGCAGTTATGGATTTGCTTAAGAGCGAATACGGCTACAGGCTTTATTATCCCGCAATCGGTGAGCCGCCTATCGACAAGGTCGGCAGATGCGCGAGCGGCGACGTACCCGCATATATGGGCGAAAACGGAAACGCTTACAATCAAGGCTCCCACGGTTATCTTGCGAGAGCACTTGCAATAGCAGGGAGAGGAGACGAGCTGTTTGACGTTATGAAGTGGATGCTGCCCTGCTATCAGGAAAAGCACCCGACCTATGCCGCACTTGCCGCACCATATGCGATTGTAAACTGCTGGCAGGAGCTTCCCTCCTTTAAGCACAGGGCAATGCTAAGCTTTTTGACCGGCAGTGTTGCTATGTGCGTAAGAGGCGCCTATGAATGGATGGGCGGAGTAGAGCCTATCGTAGGCGGTATTGAGATTGACCCGTGTATTCCCGATGACTGGAATGAAATGTCCCTTTCACTTTCCTACAAGGGCAGGCAGCTGAATATTAGCATTAAGCGTACGGGAGCGGAAAAGCTTACCGTAAACGGTACTGAGGTTATAAAGTCCGCACCGACCGATAACAGATATAACGGTTTTTACAGCGTACCCGACAGTATGCTTGGCACGGCAGAAAATGCACTTATGATTGAAATTTAGCCTTGATTTTTTGAAAATCTGTGGGAGTGATTTTAAAATGGAGCAACAAATTAAGCAGATTTTATCGATGTTTAAATATGACGGTGAGCCGTATTCCTGCGAGCATTACGGCAACGGTCATATAAACACCACCTATAAGGTGGAGTGTAAAAACGGTGATAAGACTGTAAGGTATATTTTACAGCGTGTAAATAATAATATTTTCCCCGATACCGCCGCGTTAATGGAGAATATAGATAACATAACATCGTTTTTAAAGGAAAAAATTACAAAGCGCGGGGGAGATGTTTTAAGGGAGACCTTAAATCTTGTCCCGACCGTTGACGGTAAGAATTATTATACCGACGAAAACGGCGGCAACTGGAGGAGCTATATTTTTATTGAGGATACGGTTTGCTACGAAAAAATAGAAAAGGCAGAGGATTTCTACAACTGCGGCTATGCTTTCGGCAATTTTCAGAATCTGCTTGCGGATTTCCCCGCCGAAAGGCTTCACGAGGTAATACCTAATTTCCATAACACGCCCATACGTTATGAGACCTTTAAAAAGGCGGTTGAGGCGGATATTTGCGGCAGGGCAAAGACTGTGCAGAAAGAGATTGAGTTTGTTAATGCCCACGCTCAGGATATGTCATTTCTTACCGATATGCTAAAAAAGGGCGAGATACCGTTAAGGGTTACCCATAACGATACAAAGCTTAATAACTGTATGTTTGATAAAGCTACAGGCGAAACGATTTGTGTTATCGACCTTGATACCGTAATGCCGGGACTCAGAGCCTATGACTACGGAGATTCGATACGCTTCGGCGCGACCACGGGAGCGGAGGACGAGCCTGATTTAAGCAAGGTAAATTTCTCAATTTCACTTTTTGAAAGCTATACCAAGGGCTTTATAAAGGCCTGTGGCGAATCGATGAGCGAAAAGGAGGCGCTGTCTCTTCCTATCGGCGCAAAGCTTATGACACTTGAGTGCGGTATGCGCTTTTTGACCGATTATCTTGAGGGGGATACCTACTTTAAAACCTCCCGCGAAAACCATAATCTTGACAGGTGCAGAACCCAGTTCAAGCTGGTTTCGGATATGGAAAAGCAGTGGGATAAAATGAATGAGATTGTTTTGCGCGAATTTGGAAAAGGGAAGAATTCAATATGAAAGAAACACCTCTGGTTAACAAGTGTGCAAAGTGGATTTGGACTGAAACAGAAGAAATAAACCAATATGTAGATTTCCGCAGTGAGTTTTATATTAAAGATGTGAATTGCATAAAGCTGATGATAAGTGTTGATTCGCGGTATGCAGTTTATGTGAACGGCATATATATTCCGGGATTTCAGTATGCGGATTACCCGAATTATAAGGTTTATGACGAGCTTGATATAACCAATGCCGTGCATTCGGGCAAAAATGTTTTGGCAATTGTAGGGTATTATCAGGGAGAAAGCAGCTCTGTTTATCTGAAAGGGCGTGCGGGATTACTTTTCGCTGTTGTTGACGGCGACGGAGAGCTTATCGCTTTCAGCGACCGAAAGGTGCTTTGCAGACCTTCGCCCTCATATATATCGGGTGAGGTTGAAATGCTTTCACCGCAACTGTCGTATTCCTTCAGATATGATGCAAACGGAGATGACGGCTGGCGGGAGAGCGGGTATTCATCTTTATCAGCATGGAGCAACGCCATTGAAACGGGATATGAATGCGAAGTGTTTCCCCGACCGATAAAGCCCCTTCGTTTTGATTCGGTATGCCGCGCGCGCTTATTGTTATGGGGAAGCTTTATGGACGCGTTACCTGAATCCGCTCTTTGCGGCGATAGGATGCAAACAGCGTTTTTATCCTTTAGAGAGCGGTGCGCTATTGAACTCCCCAAGGACGAGGGGTATTTGATGGAAAGCGAGGATCAAGGGGACGGTATTTATTTTATCGTTGACCTTGGGCGCGAAGAAGCGGGTGTGTTTGAACTCGAAATCGATTTGCCCCACGAAGCCGAGATGTTGATAGGCTTCGGGGAGCATTTAGACGATATGCGGGTTCGCACAAGTGTCGGCGGAAGGCAATTCGGCGCTGTATATAATGCTCGGACGGGGAGACAGCGTTTCACACATTATTTTAAGAGATTCGGATGCCGATATATTTCGGTGTATGTCTACGCAAAGCGGTTTAGACTATATTATGCCGGTCTGCGTCCTACGCCGTATCCTTTTAAGCATAAAAAAATGCCTGCGCCAAATGACGCAATGCATCGTAAAATCGCTGAAACCTGCATCAGAACCTTAGAACTGTGTGCACACGAGCATTATGAGGATTGTCCATGGCGCGAGCAGGCGCTGTATGCTATGGACTCACGTAATCAAATGCTGTTCGGGTACAGCTGCTTTGATAATCCTGAGCTTCAGCGTGCAAGCTTACAGCTTTTGGCTTTGGGTCAAAAGCCGAACGGACTGTTGGAGCTGTGCGCTCCCGCTCAGGTGGAGGTTACTATACCTGCCTTTTCCTTGGTCTTTATTACCGCTGTGAGAGAATACTTGGAATATGTGGGAGACTGTGATTTTGTAAGGGATATTTTACCTGTTATAGAAAAAATATTAGATTATTTTCGCGCGAGACTTGACGGTACAGGTCTTATTCCGTTTATTAATGACGGGGAAATTTGGAATTTTTATGAATGGAGCAGAGGACTTGACGGTTGTGCCGCCACCGATGAAAAGGGCTTCGAAATCAGATACGAAGCACCTATAAACGCATTTATGGCAATGGCTCTGTCGGATGCAGGGCTGATTTATCAGATGCTGGGATTTACGGATAAAGCGGAGATGTGCCGAAAAGAGTGCGAGAGTATAAGGATTGCACTTGAAGCTTTTTGGGATGATGAGCGCGGTGTATACGCATCATATATTACCGAAGGCGGTCTTTCGAATTATGCGGAATTGACGCAATATTTGATGATTTGTTCAGGTGCGGCGGAGAATGAACGGGGAAGAAGAATTTCTGATCTGTGTGTCCAAAAGGACGGAAGCCTCATTCCCGTAACACTCAGCAGTGCGCTGTTTCAGTTTCAGGCTCTTCTCCGCTTCGGAGAACGGTATAATAACTTCTTAATGTCCGAAATTGAAGAAAAATGGGGCGGTATGCTCTTAAAGGGTGCAACATCGTTTTGGGAAACTGCCGACGGTGCCGATGCCTTCGGGTATGCGGGAAGTCTGTGC
>JBJEOD010000014.1:0-3962 GCA_051880535.1 Acutalibacteraceae bacterium
ATTTCTGTAAATCTTACAGCCACTGATAACGGCGCAGGCACGTCGGTGCCCGGTGTCAACGGCTGGTCAACCTCAGGCGACACACACACCGCAACAATCAGCTATCCCGGTGATGCTCTCTATACCTTCGATATAGCATACACTGACCTTGCGGGTAATACTGCCGCCGATTATGCGGAAGACAGTTTCTATGTTGACAATACCGATCCCGTTGTTGAATTCACAAGCATAGAAGATAATTCCGCAAACGGTGATGTTGTTCAGCCCGTTATTACAGGTACGGATACAAACTTCAGCGAGCTTAAATACACTCTTACAGGTGCAAACAGAGGCTTGGTTAATCCTATTGGTTCACTTGCTAATATTACAAACGGCAAGTCCTTCAGTTTCCGTGACTTCATTAGAGAACCGGATATAGACGATATCTATACTCTTTCAGCAACAGCTACGGATATGGCGGGCAGAAGCACCACAAAACAGATAAGTTTCTCTGTTAATCGTTTCGGTTCCATATATGCTCTTGATGATTCAACAAAAGATCTTAACGGTACTTTCACACAGGAAGAAAAGGATGTTGTCATCAAGGAAGTCAATTCAAACGAGCTTTCAAATATCAAGATTACACTCTTTAAGAACAATGAAACCATTACTCTGAAAGAAGGCAGAGACTACAAGATTTCTGTAACAGGCGGAAACGGTCAGTGGTATGAATATATATACACTATTCTCAAATCCAATTTTGCTGATGACGGTGTGTATAAGGTTACAGTTTACTCCGAAGATGCTGCGGGTAATGTTGCCGAGAATACCCTTGACACTAAGACTACAGATGTTAACTTCGGTATAGATAAGACAGCCCCGTCAATTAATATCAAGAATATTAAAAACGGAATTACCTATGCCGTTGACAGTCTTGATGTTACACTTTCCGCTGCGGATAATCTCAAGCTTACAAAAGTTGTTGTAATGCTTGACGGTAAGGAAGCCGCAAGCTGGACAGGGGATACACTTGATACATTTATTAATTCCGGAGAGGACTTTACTTTCAATGTTAACGGTGATTCCACTGAAGCTCATACTGTAAAAGTTATTGCAACCGATGCCGCAGGCAATGTTTATGAAGAAGATGTCAGTGATTTCTATGTAACAACCAATCTTTGGGTTCGTTACTACAATAACAAGCCTTTGTTCTTCGGCTCTATTGCCGGTGTTTTGGTTGCAGCAGGTTTGATTATTTTCCTTGTTGTTTTTAAGAGAAGAAAAAACGAAGAAAAGGAAAACTCAAAAAAATAAATTAATGTAAAACGGAATAAACTCCGCTTACAAAAACAAGCGGCTGTCATAAACAATATGACAGCTGCTTATAATAAGGAGATGTTATATTATGTTAATCTGTCCTAAGTGCAATAATCAGGTTTCCGATGATGCACAATTCTGTGATTTCTGCGGCGTTCAGTTCCTTCCGAGAGATGATGCCGAAATAGTGACAGAGGCACAGGCAACCACAGTTCTTACCCCCGAAATGCAACAGTATTATTACGGGGCGCAGAACAATAATCAGACGGAAGTCAACAGCGTTACTGAACAGATGCCGTTAAACTATCAGACTAATGAACAGGCGTCACAGTTTTATGAAAGTCAGCCGCAAGCAAATACACCACAGGTCAATAATTCCCAGCCACAGCTGAATTACCCCCAGGGACAGTTCAGCTCAGGGATGCAGTATCCTCAGCAGAATACAATGCCTGTAGCACAACTTAAAACAAACAGAAGCTTTTTAAAAGCCTTTTTGCTTTCACTTATAACATTCGGTATTTATCCGCTTGCAATGTACTGTGGAATCACAAACGATGTAAATACTGTTTGTACAAGATACGACGGAAAGAAGAGTTTGCACTATCTTGTGATGTTACTTCTCACGCCTTTAACCATGGGAATACTTGCACTTGTATGGAATCACAATATCTGTGAAAGAATGGGAAATGAGCTCAATAGAAGACAGATTTCCTATGATTTCGGCTCAAAGGATTTTTGGCTATGGGGTATTCTCGGTTCACTTATTGTTGTCGGACCTTTCATATTTGCGCATAAGTTTATTACAGCTTCAAATAAACTTAACGCCGATTTCAATATTCATGGTTGAGGGATACAGCTATGAAAACTTGTCCCAATTGTAATAATCAACTTGAAGATAATGCGGCTTTCTGCAATTATTGCGGTTATAATTTTTTCGTACAACAACCCGGCGACCGGCAGTTTCAAGACGCTCCCGCATACGGCCCTCCAATAATCGATCCGACCGATCACACAACTGAGTTTGATAAAAAAGATATATCTGATAACAAGGTTATAGCGATGGTTGTTTATCTTCTCGGCACAATCGGTATTCTTATCGCTCTTCTTGCCGGTAACAGTTCTCCTTATGCTTTCTTTCATGTAAGACAGGCATTAAAAATTGTTGTATGCGAAGTGCTGGTAGTCATTGCAACATCGGTGCTGTGCTGGACTTTAATTGTTCCAGTTGCAGGCGTTGTTTGCCTTGGAATACTCACGGTTATCAAGATTATCTGCTTCGTGGATATCTGCCAGGGCAAAGCGAAAGAACCCGCAATTATTAAAAATCTCACTTTTCTTAAATAATATAAACTACCGACCGATAGAAAGCTTTTCAAAGCTCTATCGGTCGATTTCTTTGAGCAAAAGCTATTGCCCCATTGTATTTATTTTTTTGTAGGATGAGGGAGCAAATCGCTGATCTGGTCACTGACCACTTGAATGCCATTCAAGCGCTATCCCGATTAAACGGGTATTTAATACACATTTAACTAACCCCTATAACAATGTAGAAAAAACTGCCAGACAATTGAGTGGTTGTATGGCAAAAGCAAAAGTGAAAAGGTTTTATAAAACCGAAATATCACTTGACTTTCTTATGCCTGTAATTTATAATTATAAATGCGAAAAATAAATTACGAGGTTTTATATGACGATATATTTGAAATGAAAATCAGGGATAGCGCAGGGGATTAGTTAAATTTTTTGTATTAAAAGCAAGGTGAATGAAATGAAAAAATACCTTATAGATCAAGCAATGTTTCTTATAGCAGGCATTGGAGCAATGATATGTATTCCATTTTTATGCGGACCTATATTTACATTCGTTTTTGAAGTTCTAGTAGCCATTAGTTGGGGATATCTTTGCCGACGTGTACTGTTACTTCCTCTTGATCTCCTCTTTGGCAAGGTTACGGATAATGCTTACTTTGCGACTCAATTAGGTTTAGCTGACTATGAGTTTCATAAAGGGAAACATTGCCCGGAATGGAAGTTCACCTGTGGTAATAAGACGCTTATACTTTTAGTTCCGATGGCGGCGACAAAAGAGGCAATCATGGAACTGAAACAGCCAAAGAAAGATGAAAAACTTAAAATCACATACTTTCGTTTTTCTAAAATATTGTTGAGCTATGAACCAATATAGTTATAGTATGCCGGTAGGCATGACCTTTTAAGGATAGCCTGTTTGGCGGTGAATTTATATTTTGTGAAAAACCAAATCAATAACCGGAGGAGTGTGTTATGAAAAAATACTTGGGTTCAAATATAACCGCATATTGTGCGGTAATGCTATTGATTTTTTCCGTTTTTCCAATTGGGTACGGAATCTTTGCAGTATATCGCGAAAGATGTAGCGCGACCTTCTTTTTGCTCGCGATGGGTATTTTTTGTTGTATATGCGGTATGCTTTATATGTGGTTTTGCAGGTCCCAATTATTGTCGTGGGGAGATTTTAGAGATAAAGCTGTGTATATTCATACGTTGTTCCAAAAGGAATTTTCGCTGGACTATGAAAAGTGCAGAGGGTGCGGAATTGGTATGTATAGGCACGCCTTTATGAATTTACAAAATTCCGTGCTTGGCTCGAACGTGTTTTTCATTTTTATGTCTTTAGACTACTTCCC
>JBJEOD010000015.1:0-3948 GCA_051880535.1 Acutalibacteraceae bacterium
AAAAAGCTCTCTATTTCTGCCTTTTCTCCTATTACAGTCCCCTGCACCATTCCGTTTCTGCCGCCGCCGCGGACGGAAAAGCGTTCTTTAAAGCTCTTGAAAAACGAATCAAGCGCGGTTTCCTCGCCGCAGATAGCAAAGGAAAAATTACCGTCTTCACCCGAAAAAACGCCGCGTATGCCGCCGCTTTTTTTATAAAGCGCGTCGGCAAAGAGCTGTAATTCCTTAATGTCAAGGTTATCTTCAAAAACCGCCGTTTTATCGCTGTCGGGCGCAAAAGTCTCAGCCTTCGCGGCGATAAGGCGCTTTTTAAGGCTTGAAGCTTCAAATTTAAGCTCGCGGTTTTCATCACTCAGCCTGTCCACAGCCGCGGCGGCTTCATTCTGCTTAACAGACAACAGATTTGAGATTTTCTGCACATTAGAATACTTATCGTTATAATCTTGGAGCGCGTCTGTACCGCACTTTATAAAAACCCGCACCCCGCCCTTATTTTTAAAGGAATCCAAAATTTTAATAAGCCCTATTTCCCCCGTTTTCTCAACGTGGGGCGCACAGCAGGCGCAAAGGTCATATCCCTCAATATCGACTATCCTTACATTTTCGGTAAGCTCCAATTTACTGCGGTAATTAAGGCTTTCAAGCTCGTCATCATCAGGGTAATACGCCCTGATAGGCACATTTTCCCACACCGCCTTATTGGCGAGGCGTTCTATCTCTGAAAGCTGTTCCCTTGACAAAAGCCCGTCAAAATCAACCGTCATTTCCGCTCCCAAATGAAAGCCGACATTGTTAAGCCCGAAAAGCTTATGAGTAAGCCCCGACACAATATGCTCACCCGAATGGTTTTGCATATTTCGAAAGCGCCGTTCCCAGTCAAGTCGGCAATCGTATTCCTTACCGACCTCAAGCGGGCGGTCAGTGAAGTGGATTATCTCATTATCAATAATTTGAACGTCTGAAACCGCCGCCCCGCCGATAGCACCTCGGTCGGACTCCTGCCCGCCGCCCTCGGGGAAAAAGGCGGTTTTATTAAGTATCACGGCGTAATTTTCTCCCGATTTTCGGCAGGTTAAAACCGTAGCCGAAAATTCCTTTATATGAGAATCCTTATCATAAAGCTTTTCGGTCATTTGCCTAACTTCTCCTGAATGATGTGTGCCGCCTTGTAAATATCTCCGCCGCCCATTGTGATTACAATATCGCCCTTTTCGGCGGTTTTAATAGCGGTGTCTGCTATATTTTCGAATCCGTCCACCACAACCGCGTCGGGTAATTTTTCGGCTAAATCCTCGGACGATATTCCGTAGGTGTTCTTTTCACGCGAGCCCATAATGGGGGTTAAAATCACCTTGTCGGCGACAGACAAAGCGGCAATAAAATCCTCCTTTAAAAGGGCGGTGCGGGAAAAGGTAAAGGGCTGGAAAACTACTATAACTCGGTTGTAGTCAAGCTCCTTTGCAGCTGTTAGCGTCGCCTTAATCTCGGTCGGGTGGTGGGCGTAGTCGTCGGCTAAGACAAAGCCGCCGTACTCGCCCAAAAACTCAAACCGTCTGCCCGCGCCCGTGAATTTTTCGATTGCGTCCTTAATTCCGTCCGCCGACACCCCCATATCAAAGCAGACCGCAAAGGCGGCAAGCCCGTTTAAAACATTGTGCCTGCCGGGAATGTGCATTTGTATATTAATTATTTTCTCACCGTTTTTAATAACGTCAAAGGAAAAGCCGTATTTGCCGCCCTTGATATTTTCGGCGCGGTAGTCGTTGTCCTCCCCAAAACCGAAGGTCAGGGTTTTCGCCGTAATATCTTTAGCCGCCTTTTTAGCTAATTGGTCGTCGCCGTTGATATAGGCGGTTTTCGCCATTTTTAAGAACTTATGAAAGGACAGGGTAAGGTTTTCCATCGTCTTAAAATAATCGAGGTGGTCGTTATCTATATTAAGCAGTACCGCAACGTCGGGCGAAAGCTGTAAAAAGGTGTCCACAAACTCACAGGACTCGCAAACCATAGTCTCGGATTTGCCCGAAATTCCGTTAGAACCAATAAGCGGGAGCTTTCCGCCGATAACCGCCGTAGGATCCTGCTTGTTTAAAATCAAAATTTGTGTTATCATAGAGGTAACGGTGGTTTTGCCGTGGGTGCCGCAAACACCTATCACATTATCGAAATGTCTTGTCAGCGCCCCTAACATATGGGAACGCTCCATTGTGGGTATACCCTTCTCGCGCGCGGCCTTGAGCTCGGGGTTGTCCGCCGATATAGCCGCCGAGTACACCACAAGCTCGGCGCCCTCGATATTTTCCGCCCTGTGTCCCATAAACACGGGGATACCCAAAGCCTTAACACGGGCAAGCGGGTCGCTCTCGTTATTGTCCGACCCAGTTAAATAATAGCCCTTGCCGTGAAGTATCTCCGCCAGCGGACACATACCGCTGCCGCCTATGCCAATCATATGAATATGCTTTACGCCCTCGATTATTTTATCCTCTTGCCTTAGCTGTTTCATAAAGAATCTCCCATCAAGTTGTTCTTACCTACTATTATATTGCCAAAGCGCAAAAAAATAAACCCTTTTTTGACGAAAGAAGGAAAAATATGCTTTTTATACCGCCCGAAATTCAATTTATTATCGACCGACTTGAAAATAACGGCTTTGAAGCCTACCTTGTCGGCGGCTGTGTGCGGGATATGCTGACAGATATTCCACCGCACGATTATGACATCACCACCTCTGCGCCGCCCGAAATCACCCTGTCGCTTTTTAATAAAACCGTTCCCACGGGCATTAAGCACGGCACGGTGACCGTTCTGCACAGGGGCTTTGCCGCCGAGGTCACAACCTACCGCGCCGACGGCGAATACGGGGACCACAGGCGTCCCGAAAGCGTAACCTTTGTTAAAAGTCTAAAGGAGGACCTTGCCCGCCGCGATTTCACGGTCAACGCGATTGCGTACAATAAAAAAGAAGGCATAAAGGATTTTTTCGGCGGCAGGGAGGATATTAAAAATAAAGTTCTCCGCGCGGTAGGAGAGCCCGAAAAACGCTTTACCGAAGACGCGCTTAGAATCCTGCGGCTTTTCCGCTTTGCCTCTGTTTTAGGCTTTACGCCCGAAAAGGAAACCCTTAACGCCGCCCTTAAATGCGCGCCCTTGCTTGAAAGCATATCCGCTGAGCGCATCTCCGCCGAGCTTAAAAAGGCGGTAAACGGCAAAAATCCCTCGGCACTTAAACCGCTGACCGACATAGGCGGGCTTAAATTTATAGGTATAAAAAATCCCGATTACTCAAAAATTATACCTTTGCAAAGTGCGGGGCTTGCACTTTTCGGGCTTCTCTATTCCTCGGCGGACGATTCAATTTCGGCACTTGAATATTTAAAGCCCTCAAACAAAGAAAAAAGGCTTTATGAAAATATTTTAACCCTTTTGTCCCTGCCCTTTCCGCAAAGCAAGACGGATATTAAGGAAATGCTTTTTATGACCGACCCCGACTCGGTAGAAAAATATTTATATTTTAAAAAGCATTACTTCGGCAGTCAGACCGATAACGCCCTTTTAATGCTCAGCAAAATAATAGAAAACGGAGAGCCGTACAGAATTTCCGACCTTGAAATCGGGGGCAGAGAGCTTATTAACATAGGTATCGGGGGCGAGAAAATCGGGCAAACCCTTGAACACCTACGAAAATGCATTGTAAGCAACCCCGAGCTTAACAGGCGGAGCATATTAATCAGAAAATCCGAAGAATTTAACCGTAACTAAAAAGCCAAAAGCGCCATAAACTGTAATATACAGTACGGCGCTTATTATTTTACAGAGATGATGAATATGAAAAAAATTACCGTAATAGGCGGGGATAAACGCCTTAAAACCGCAGAAAGGGTTCTTACAGAAAAGGGCTTTTCGGTAAATACCGTAGGACTGTACGACAGCGAGAGCGGAAGCATT
>JBJEOD010000016.1:0-3922 GCA_051880535.1 Acutalibacteraceae bacterium
AAACGTGGGAACCACCCTTACCGCCTGGCTGTTAAGCCTTACGGGCATAAGCGGAGACAATTTCTTTTTAACCCTTCTTAAGCCTATGACCTTCGCGCCGATACTCGCCTTTGTGGGTATACTTCTGCGAATGGTCTCAAAGGAGGATAAAAAGAAAAATATCGGGCTTATTCTCATAGGCTTCGCCGTGCTTATGACGGGTATGGACTTTATGAGCGATTCGATGAGCTCGGTTCAGGATATGGAGGGCTTTCAGAATCTGCTCTTCGCCTTCAGCAGTCCTATGGTAGCGTTGCTTATATCAATGCTCTTCACGGGGGTGATTCAGTCCTCCGCCGCGACAATAGGTATTGTTCAGGCGCTGGCGCTTACGGGCAGTATCACCTACGAAATGGCGATACCGCTTGTGCTGGGCGCTAATATCGGCACCTGTATCACCGCCCTTATTTCAAGCTTCGGCACAAACAAAAACGCCAAGCGGGTTGTGGCGATGCATATTTACGTCAACGTTATCGGCTCGGTTTTGTGCTTAATACTTCTTTACATTGCGGAATTTGCAGGAGTTAAGTTTATTTCTCAGCCTGTTACAATGATAGGCGTGGCAATGATTCACACCCTGTTCAATTTCGTCAACACCGTGATTTTAGTTCCCTTCAGAAAGGCCATAATAAGACTGTGCGAAATTACCGTCAAGAAAAACGACGGTAAAACGCATACCGTCTTTTTGGACGAGCGTTTGTTCAACAACACCGCCCTCGCGGTTTCGGAGTGCCACAGGCTCGCCTGCGAAATGGCGGAGCACGCAAGAGAGTCGCTTTTAAGGTCGATAGACCTTATTTCCGTCTACAGCTCGGACGGCGCCCGCTTTATCCGCGAAAAGGAGGAGCTTATCGACAAATACGAGGATAAGCTGGGCACCTACCTTGTCAGGCTCAGCAACAACGAGCAGTCGGAAAACACCTCCCACAGCATTGCGAGAATGCTGCACAGCATAGGCGACTTCGAGCGGATAGGTGACCATGCGCTTAACATCTGCAAGGTCGCGGAGGAAATGCACAGCAAAAATATCCGCTTTTCAAATGATGCGATAAGCGAGATTGAAACAATAACCTCCGCTGTCACCGAAATACTCAATATGACGGTGGACTCCTTTGTGAGCGACGATATTGAGGCGGCGTCCCACGTTGAACCGCTGGAGCAGGTTATCGACAAGCTTAACAAGGAGCTTAAGGCGCGTCACATCAACCGTCTGCAAAACGGCGAATGTACTATAGAACTGGGCTTTATCTTCACCGATTTGCTCACAAACTATGAGCGAGTATCCGACCATTGCTCGAATATCGCGGTTTACACAATGCAGCTGCCCACCGATATGCTCGACACCCATAAATATCTCCATAAGCTTAAAAATTCCCTTAACGGCAGCTTTGTGGACGATTTTAATAAGTACAGCGAAAAATACCGTCTTAACAATTAACCTACATAGCAATGCCCCTCCTGTCGGCTTCGGCGGGAGGGCTTAATTACGGAGGTTCTGAATGAAACATCGCAAGCTTTCTCATATTCGCGTAATAACCCTCGGCTACCTGATAATGATAATGGCAGGCACGGCTCTGCTTATGCTGCCCTTTGCTACAAGGTCGGGCGAGTGCGCCGACCCTCTGACGGCACTTTTCACCGCCACCTCCGCCTCCTGCGTAACGGGGCTTGTTTTGCAGGATACCGCAACCTACTGGTCCCTTTTCGGTCAGCTTGTGATTATTTGCCTTATCCAGATAGGCGGGCTTGGGTTTATGACAATCGCCATTTTCTTTTTCAGGCTAATAAGCAAAAAGGCGAGCCTGCGGGAAAGAGCGGTTATGGCGGAGAGCATCAACACCACCCGTATGGGGGATTTTTCACAGCTTGTCAGAAAAATTATTGTCGGCACTCTGATTTTTGAGGGCGGCGGCGCCGCTCTGCTCTCGCACCATTTTGTAAGACAGTCGGGCTTCGGATTTTTCAAGGGAGTGTATTACGGCATTTTCCACGCAGTTTCCGCCTTCTGCAACGCGGGCTTCGACCTTATGGGCGTTAAGGGGGAGTATTCCTCCTTCACCACCCTTTCGGGAAACGTATTTGTCAACACGGTTCTTATGGTGCTGATAACCGTCGGCGGTATCGGCTTTCTTGTGTGGGACGATATTACCGCCTGCCGTTTCAGGTTCAAAAAATTCTCCCTGCACACAAAAACCGTGCTGTTTGTCACCGCGATTCTGATTTTCGGCGGTGCACTTTTGCTTTTAATTTTCGAGCATAACGGCTTAGGCAGCGATATGTCTGTAGGGGAGGAAATCACCGCCGCGTTTTTCGGCTCGGTCACCGCGAGAACCGCGGGCTTTAACACGGTGGACACCGCGGCTCTGACCCCCGCCTCAAAGCTGCTTACTATTATTTTAATGTTTATAGGCGGCTCGTCGGGCTCTACCGCGGGCGGCGTTAAAACCACCACTGTCGCGGTTATACTTGTCTTTTTAACGGCTGGTCTTACGGGGCAGGACAGCGTTCACTTCTTCAAAAGGCGTATTAAGGACGACGCTCTGCGCAAATCCGTAATTATAATTACCACAAATATGCTTTTAGCGCTCACAGGCGCGCTCATACTCTGCGCCGCGCAGGGCTTCGGCATTACCGACGCTTTGTTTGAAACGGTTTCGGCAATCAGCACCGTCGGTATGACTACGGGCATTACAAGGGACTTGAATTTACTGTCGCGTATTGTTATAATATTTTTAATGTACTGCGGCCGCGTCGGCAGTATATCCTTTGCCGTCGCCCTCTTTGAGCGCAGGAAGCCGCCCGTTTCCTATCCTGAGGAAACGGTAACGGTGGGATAAATTTTTTACGGGGAGATATTCAAATGAAATCCTTTCTTATAATAGGTATGGGGTCGCTCGGTCATCACCTTTGCAACGAGCTTTCAAAAAACGGCTGTGAAATAATGGCGGCGGATATTAAATCGGAAAAAATGGAGGATATAATGTCCTCGGTTGTAAGCGCGCGGGTCTGCGACTGCACAAAGCTCGATGTGCTTAAGACCTTCGGCGTTGAGGAGTTCGACGCCTGCTTTGTCTGCATTGAGGACTGCTTTCAGGCATGCCTTGAAATTACCGATTTGCTAAAGGAGCTGGGGGCTAAAAAGGTTTACAGCGCCGCAAACCGCGATATTGAGGAAAAATTCCTCCTGCGCAACGGCGCGGACAGGATAATTTATCCCGAACGCGACGTCGCAAGCCGAATAGCCGGACTTGAAAGCGCCGATAATATCTTCGACTGTATCAACATTTCCTCCGATTACTCGATTTTTGAGATTGAGCCGCTGGAAAAATGGCTTGGTAAAACGGTGCTGGAGCTCGATTTCAGAAACAGATATAGGCTCAATATTATAGCTATTAAAAGGGATGGTCGGCTTATCCCGATTTTCCGCCCCGATTATGTTTTCACCTCGGGCGAGCACCTGCTCGTACTCGGTCATAAGAGCGAAATGCGCCGTATTTTAAAGTAAATCGGCGCGTTTCTCGAATTTTTCTGATTTTAACCTCAAAAAATACGATTTTTTACTTGACTTTGCGCCTTAATTATGGTATAGTAGTTAGGCGCTGAAAAATGCTGGTGTAGCTCAGTTGGTAGAGCAGCTGATTTGTAATCAGCAGGTCGGGGGTTCGAGTCCGTCCACCAGCTCCATTAAGTGGAACGGCTTAAACGGACGCTTGATTTGATGTGCGGCGCTTAAATTTAATATGGGAGAGTTCCCGAGTGGCCAAAGGGGACAGACTGTAAATCTGCTGCTTTCAGCTTCGATGGTTCGAATCCATCCTCTCCCACCAAAGTCAAATAATCCGAACATTGTCATCAAAGGTGACACGTTCGGATTTTTGATTTT
>JBJEOD010000017.1:0-21834 GCA_051880535.1 Acutalibacteraceae bacterium
CGGATGCTCTTGGTATAGCCAACCGGGATGGTGGACTTAATGACCATAATCGCATTCGGGTTATATTCCATGACCAGCTTGATCACAGTCTCGACCGCAGATGTGTCAAAAAAGTTCTTCTGGCTGTCATAGTTCGTCGGAGCCGCAATAACAACAAAGTCCGCATCGCTGTAGGCGAGTTTTGCGTCCAGCGTTGCGGTCAGATCCAGCTCCTTTTCAGCCAAATACTTTTCGATATACTCATCCTGAATCGGTGATTTGCGCTGATTAATCAACTCAACCTTTTCAGGAATAATATCTACTGCGTAGACTTTATGATGCTGTGCCAGCAATGTGGCAATAGACAAGCCTACGTATCCCGTTCCTGCAACCGCTATCGTATATTTCTTTTTCATATCTTACTATACCGCTTTCCCGAATCACACCGACCCGTCTCTTTTAAGAACCATCAATACTGTTTTAAGCAGAATCTTTATATCAAGTCCGAGGTCCCAGTTGTCAATATATTCTCTATCGAGTCTTACGACCTCTTCAAAATCGGTGATGTCGCTTCTGCCGCTGACCTGCCACATTCCCGTAAGTCCGGGTTTAATTGCAAGGCGGGCGTGGTGGTGGAGCTCGTAAAGCGAGGTCTCCGAAACCAAAGGCGGGCGGGTGCCGACAATCGACATATCACCCTTAAGCACATTGAAAAACTGCGGGAACTCGTCAAGGCTGGTTTTACGGATAAAGTCGCCGACGCCCGTCTTGTGGGTGCCGTCGGGCAGTATTTTATTCCCGATAACCCTCGGGTCGAAATCAAGCTTGAACATCTTGCCGTCGCCCAACTTATTATCCTTCATAAGCTCGTCCCTGCGCGCCTCGGCGTCCATATACATACTGCGGAACTTATACATTTTAAATTTCTTTCCGTTCTTGCCGACACGCTCCTGCGAGAAGAAAATCGGTCCGGGGGAGCTTATGTAAATCGCGGGAGCGACAAAAATAAAGATAATCCCCGTCATAATACAGCCGACAAGCCCGCCCGCTATATCCATAGCACGCTTTACAAACAGCTGCTGCGGAGTGGCGTAGTTAAGACTGGTGGTAAGCACGGTGTAGTTGCCGACTTTTTCGATAAACTGCCTTTTGCCCGGCTTATTAGAGGTACAAATAAGGCCTAGATGAACCGTAACTCCCGTTACCTCAAGCTCTCTCATAAGCTTTTCGGGGTACTCATACAATTGCGGAAGGATGACCAGCACCTCGTCTATCCATTCCTGACAAATGTACTCCGGAGCCGTTTGCCCGTTTGCGACAATCGGAACGCCGTCCACGCTTTCGCCGACCATATCCTTATCAATGACGGCGATTCCCGCAATTCTGAATCTGGCATAATTGTGCTCCTTCATATTGTTGAGCACCTTTTCCGCACGGTCTGAGGTTGTGACTATCATAAGAGAGCGAGTTCCGCCCGCCGCCATCCTTTTGCCGAGAACTCTTTTCCACAGCTCCCTGACAAGATATGTAAGAGGAATATAAATCACAAAGGTGAAAATAAGAGTGAGCCGCGAAAAATCCTGTCCCCTTTGCAGGAGGAAGAGATACAGCAAGGAAACCCCCGCCAAAATTAAGCCGTGCTTAAGGGTTACAAGAAAATTGCGGTAATGTCCTCTTTTAAGTACATTTTTAAGGGTGTCAAAGGTGAAAAAGACTGCTAAATCCGCAACTGTGATAAAAAGCGCCATATTGATGTACAGCGAATTTGCATACATATTAAACCCGTGACCCGTAATCGGATATGCTAAAAAATAAGAAAGCTGGAGACAAATAAGATCCAGCAGCATAAAGTCGAAATGCTTCGACCAACCTTCGGTATCTTTCCTATACATAGAGCTCTTCCTTTCTCGTTTATATTTCTCAAACCGTTTGAAAATTTGAAGATACCGCTCAATTTATATTATAATACGGAGCCTTCCATATCATTTTTTTATAATTTACTTTGTGCAAAGGATTACAGGCACGCAAATACTGTAATTTCTTTAACATTTTACATCATCCTTACTCTACCCCCCCCCGCGAAAAATTCGGAAGGGTTGTTAATTTTTGTCACCAAGCGCTTGTGCCGAGGCCCTTGCTTCTTAAGACCTAACAGGCGAGACGGATAATTGCCGATTTATAGCCTTAAAAACCGTTCTGCTGTATGAAGGGTAAAAACGGCTTTCGACCCTTAGAACGGTTATTGTATGCTACTGAAATTCTAACATAAATATTGTTCAATGTCAACCTAAAACGACATTTTTCCAGCATTTTACCTGACAAAAAACTGCAAAATATTTCAAAATAATTCATACTAAATTCATATTTTTAAATTCTGTTTTGATTAAAAATAGCAAAAAATGTCAATAATACTGTTGTTTGCTTTAAAAATATGCTATTATATCGTTGCCTTTCATATTTTGGGCTTTTAATATTCCCGCTTGCATTTTTTCGAAGTCGGGTGTATAATGTATTCAAAATTTAAACAGACGGGAGCTCGTAGTACGGGCTGAGAGGAAGGTATGACCTTCGACCGATAACCTGATTTGGATAATGCCAACGTAGGGATACCTTAAAAAGCGTGTTTTAAGCGGAAGCTTACCCGAATAGGGCGGCTTCCGTTTTTTGTTTTCAGGAGGAAATAATGGTTAAAATCAACGGAGAATTATTGGATATTGACGGCAAGACCTTATCTGTTTATCTGACAGAATCGGGCTTTGACCCTAAACGTGTGGCGGTGGAGCGCAACGGCGCTATCGTTCCCAAAGCAGAGTACGCCGAAACTGTACTTAAAGACGGCGACAGCTTAGAGGTTGTAAGCTTTGTAGGAGGTGGCTGATTTGATACCCACCAAAGAAGAATGGTACAAGGCGCTTGAGGGTCGGCACGGCGAGGAATTTCAGAAAAAATTTTCCTCTGCTACGGTAGCGGTCTGCGGCCTCGGGGGACTTGGCTCTAACATTTCAATCTGCCTTGCAAGGGCGGGAATAGGCAGGCTTATCCTTATAGATTTTGACAGGGTGGACATCACCAATCTGCACAGACAGCAATACGCCGCCAATCAGATAGGCAGGCTTAAAGCCGAGGCGCTGGCGGAAAATTTAAGGGCTATCGCGCCCTATGTTGAGCTTGAAGCCCACGCCGAGCGCATTACCGAGGAAAATGCGGAAAAGCTTTTAGTAAACGCCGACATTATCTGCGAGGCGTTCGACAACCCAGAATGTAAGGCGATGCTTACCGACACGGTGCTTTCAAAGATGCCCGAAAAATATTTTGTCGCCGCGTCGGGTATGGCGGGGATAGGCAGTCCCAATATGATAAAAACGCGGAGGCTGACCGACAAATTTTATCTTTGCGGCGACGGGGTAAGCGAGGTTGCGACCTCACAGAGCCTTCTTTCCGCAAGGGTAATGCTCTGTGCCGCCCACGAGGCGCTGACGGTGCTCCGCATTTTAGCGGACAAATTTGAAGTATAAAGAGGTAATTCAGAATGGAAAACGATAAGCTTATTATCGGAGGACGTGAGTTTAACTCCCGATTCATTTTAGGCTCGGGTAAATACTCAATGAAGCTTATAGAGGCGGCGGTAAAAGACGCGGGGGCAGAGATTATCACCCTTGCGGTTCGCCGCGCGAATACAAAGGAGCAGGAAAGTATTCTCGACTATATTCCTAAGGGCGTAACACTACTGCCCAACACAAGCGGCGCGCGAAACGCCGACGAGGCGGTGCGTATCGCCCGCCTTGCAAGGGAGCTTGGATGCGGCGACTTTGTAAAGATTGAGATTATGCGGGATTCAAAGTATCTTCTGCCCGACAACGAGGAAACGGTCAAGGCTACCGAAGCTCTTGCAAAGGAGGGCTTTGTGGTTATGCCCTATATGTACCCCGACCTTAACACCGCGCGGGACCTTGTAAATGCGGGGGCGGCGGCGGTGATGCCGCTTGCCTCTCCAATCGGCTCAAACCGCGGACTTGCGACAAAGGATTTCATCCAGATTTTAATTGACGAAATCGACCTGCCCATAATCGTGGACGCGGGTATAGGCAGACCCTCCCAGGCCTGCGAGGCTATGGAGATGGGTGCCGCCGCGATTATGGCGAACACCGCCCTTGCCACGGCGGGGGACCTTACCTTAATGGCATCCGCCTTTAAAAACGCGATTGAGGCGGGGCGCAAGGCATACCTTTCGGGACTTGGCAAGGTGCTGACCCGCGGCGCGTCGGCGTCCGACCCGCTGACAGGGTTTTTGAGGGATTAAAATGGAAAATCAATTTTTTGTAGATTCAAAGCGGCTTTCCGACAAGGCGCTCGAAAAAAAGCACAGGCTTGAAACCGACCCTAAAAGCCGCACAAACCATATGGAATATATGGCGGGAATGGAGAAAATCGAATCGGACGTATGCGCCAACGTAATGGGGCATATGAACTCCTACGATTACACAAAATACACCGCAAAAGACGTAAGGGCGGCGCTTGACCGCGAGACCTTAACTATTGAGGACTTTAAGGCGCTCCTCTCCCCCGCGGCAGAACCCTTTCTTGAAGAAATGGCTGAGCGGGCGCGGAGGGAGACAAGCAAGCATTTCGGCAATACCGTCTACCTTTTCACCCCGCTTTATATAGCCAATTACTGCGAAAATTACTGCGTTTACTGCGGCTTTAACTGCTATAACGATATTAAGCGAATGAAGCTTAATATGGAGCAGATTGAGCACGAAATGAAGGTTATCTCCGACAGCGGTATGGAGGAAATTCTTATTTTAACGGGCGAGAGCCGCGCACAAAGCGACGTTAAATATATAGGCGAGGCCTGCAAGCTGGCGCGCAAATATTTCAGAATGGTGGGGCTTGAAATTTACCCCGTCAACACCGACGAATATAAGTATCTCCACGAATGCGGGGCGGACTATGTCACGGTTTTTCAGGAGACCTACGATACCGAAAAATACGAACAGCTCCACCTTCTCGGTCACAAGCGGGTATGGCCCTACCGCTTTGACGCCCAGGAGCGCGCCTTGATGGGGGGTATGCGCGGGGTCGCCTTTTCGGCTCTTTTAGGGCTTTCGGACTTTAGAAAGGACGCCCTTGCAAGCGCTTTACACGTCTACTATCTGCAGAGGAAATACCCTTATGCCGAAATGTCCCTTTCCTGCCCGAGGTTAAGACCGATTATCAACAACGATAAGATAAACCCGCTGGACGTTCACGAAAAACAGCTCTGCCAGATTCTTTGCGCCTACCGCATTTTTCTTCCCTTTGTGGGGATTACGGTTTCCTCCCGCGAGAGCGCGCGGTTCAGAAACGGCATTGTAAAAATAGCCGCCACAAAGGTTTCGGCGGGGGTTTCAACAGGAATCGGCGACCACGAAAGCAAGTACACGGGTAAGGAGTCGGACGGCAGTCAGGGTGACGAGCAGTTTGAAATTGACGACAGCCGCAGTCTTGACAAGATGTATAAGGACATCACCGACGAGGGCTTACAGCCGGTGCTTAACGACTATTTATATGTATGAGGCAGAAAAATGAAGAAGTTTAACAGAGAGCTTTATTTTATAACCGACAGCACCCCCTTTACCGAGGAGGAGTTTTTGCGCCGCGTGGAAGAGGGTCTTAAGGGCGGAGCTACAATTTTACAGCTCCGCGAAAAGGAGCGAACCGCCCGCGAGTATATCTGTCTTGCCGAAAGGGTACACGAAATAACAAGGCGTTACGGTGTGCCGCTTATTATCGACGACCGTGTGGACGTCGCCCTCGCAGTAGATGCGGAGGGGATACACGTAGGACAAAGCGATATTCCCGTAGCCGTTGCAAGAAGACTTATGGGCAAGGAAAAAATAGTGGGTGCCACCGCAAAAACTGTCCCGCAGGCGCTTGAAGCCTGTGAGCAGGGGGCAGATTACTTGGGCGTTGGTGCGATTTACCCCACCACCACCAAGGTCAAAACCGTGCTCACCTCCACAGATACGCTAAGAGACATTTGCACCGCTGTTCCGATTTCGGTTTTCGCAATAGGCGGGCTTAACAAGGATAATATCGACGTGCTAAAGGGTATTCCGATTTCGGGTATCTGCGCAGTCTCAGCAATTATCAAGGCGGAAGACCCCGAAAAGGCGGCAAAGGAGCTGAAAGCGCGTGCTAAGGAGCTCGGGCTATGCTAAAGGGCGCTGTATTTGATTTTGACGGCACGCTTTTTGATTCAATGTATGTTTGGGAAAACGCGGGGGAAAATTATCTGCGCTCAATTGGTATTGTGCCAAAGGAGAACCCGCAAAGGTATTTACGGACGCTCAGCATAGCGCAAAGCGCCGTTTATATTAAGGAAAATTACACGCCGTGGCTTTCGGCGGAAGAGGTCAAGGCGGGGCTTGTGCGCACGGTGGAACGGTTTTATCTTGAGGAGGTAAAGCCAAAGGCGGGGGCGGCGGAATTTTTGGAGAAGCTTCACTCCCGCGGAGTTAAAATGTGTATCGCCACGGCAAGCGAGAAGTATCAGGTGGCGGCGGCGCTTAAGCGCTGTAATATGGATAAATACTTTTCTGAAATCTTCACCTGCACCGACATAGGGCACGGGAAGGATGAGCCTGTGATTTTCCGCAATGCAATAGAGCGTTTAGGGACCGCAAAGGAAAGCACCGCCGTTTTTGAGGACTCGCTCTACGCCCTTAAAACAGCAAAATCGGACGGGTTTATAACCGTGGGGGTCTATGACCCCGCTGAAGAACATCAGGACGAAATCCGCGCCTTGGCCGATTTTTTTATTGAGGATTTTAATAATAACGATTTGTTTTGGAGGTTTGCTGATGAAAAATAAAAGCGGCGGATTGGGGGCACCACCTTGCGTCGCTCAATAAAAATAATGCAGAATTTTAAAGGAGTAGGCTTATGAAAACAGCATTATCAATCGCAGGGAGTGATTCCTGCGGAGGCGCCGGTATCGCGGCAGATATTAAAACAATGACGATGAACGGTGTTTATGCAATGTGCGCCGTAACCGCGCTTACAGCACAGAACACGACCGGTGTTCGCGGGGTTCAAGAATCGACCCCCGAGTTTTTAAAGGCACAGCTTGATGCGGTGTTCGAGGACATTTTTCCCGACGCGGTCAAGATAGGTATGGTTTCCTCGGCTCAGCTTATTAAGGTAATCGCCGACCGCTTAAGGTTCTATAAGGCGAAAAACATAGTGGTCGACCCCGTTATGGTATCCACAGGCGGCTCGGCGCTTATTAAGACCGACGCGGTATCGGTGCTTATAAAGGAGCTGTTACCGCTTGCCGCCCTTGTAACCCCCAATATTCCCGAGGCGGAAGTGCTTAGCGGAATGTCGGTCACCGACGAGGATACAATGCTTACAGCGGCGAAAATAATAAGCGAGGAGCGCGGCTGTCCCGTTCTCTTAAAGGGCGGACACAGCATTAACGACGCCAACGACCTTTTATATGCGAACGGCGAATACCGATGGTTTAATGGCAAGCGGATAGACAACCCCAACACCCACGGCACGGGCTGTACCTTATCCTCGGCTATTGCCGCCAACCTCGCAAAGGGCTTTAGTCTTGCGAACTCGGTCGAGAGGGCAAAGGATTATATTTCGGGCGCGCTTGAGGCTCAGCTTGATTTAGGCAAAGGCTCGGGGCCTATGCAGCACAATTTTAACCTAACAGGCCGTTTTGCGGCCGAAGTATAAAATTTGAAAGGAATTGAAAATTATGAGAAACTACACAACCCAAATGGCTGCCGCTAAAAAGGGCATAATCACCCCCGAAATGAAGGCGGTTGCGGCAAAGGAATACCGCACCGAGGAGGAAATCCGTGACTTAGTCGCCAAAGGACAGGTCGCTATTTGCGCAAATAAGCTCCACACCTGCATAGACCCGAACGGCGTAGGCTCAATGCTTCGCACCAAGATTAACGTAAACTTAGGCGTTTCCCGCGACTGCAAGGACTATGACATTGAGATGCAGAAGGTTATGGCGGCGGTAAATATGGGTGCCGAGGCTATTATGGACCTTTCCTCCCACGGCAACACACAGCCCTTCCGCAAAAAGCTCACGGCAGAGTGTCCCGCTATGATAGGCACCGTGCCTGTTTACGACAGCGTTATTCATTATCAGAGAGATTTAGCCACCCTTACCGCCAAGGATTTTATAGACGTGGTACGTCTTCACGCCGAGGACGGGGTGGATTTTGTGACACTTCATTGCGGCATTACACGCAAGACCATTGAGCAGATAAAAAAGCACAAGAGAAAAATGAATATTGTCTCCCGCGGCGGCTCGCTTGTATTTGCCTGGATGTCTATGACGGGCGAAGAAAACCCGTTCTATGAGTATTTTGATGAGATTCTGGACATTTGCAGGGAGTATGACGTAACCATCTCCTTAGGCGATGCCTGCCGCCCCGGCTGTCTTGCCGACGGAAGCGACGTTTGCCAGATTGAGGAATTAGTCCGCTTAGGCGAGCTTACCAAGCGCGCATGGGCAAAGGACGTTCAGGTTATGGTTGAGGGACCGGGTCATATGCCTATGGACCAGATTGCGGCGAATATGAAAATTCAGCAGACAATCTGTATGGGCGCGCCCTTCTATGTTTTAGGGCCTATCGTTACCGATATTGCTCCGGGCTATGACCACATTACCTCAGCTATCGGCGGCGCTATCGCGGCGGCATCGGGCGCGGCATTCCTTTGCTATGTAACCCCCGCCGAGCATTTGGCGCTCCCCAATGTTGACGACGTTAAGCAGGGCATAATTGCCTCCCGCATTGCGGCTCACGCCGCCGACATAGCCAAAAAAGTACCCCACGCAAGGGATATTGACGACGCTATGGCGGACGCCCGCCGCACCTTTGACTGGGAAAAGCAGTGGGAGTGCTCTATCGACCCCGAAACCGCAAAATCCATCCGCGACAGCCGCGCCCCCGAGCATGAGGACAGCTGTTCAATGTGCGGCAAATTCTGCGCCGTAAGAAGTATGAACAAGGCGTTAAACGGCGAGTACATAGATATTCTGTAAAGCGAGGGTATGCTGTAACCCGCCTATATCAGAGAGGACGTTAAAATGAAAAATTACGCAATTTCTGTTTACCGCAGGGTGAACGCGGATCGCCTGTGTTATTTATTTCTTATATTTATGACAGGCTGTTTTGTCGGCTGGATTTACGAGGAAATTTTCTACTGGATTACCGAGGGTATGCTTAGAAACAGAGGGCTTCTGTACGGTCCGTGGCTGCCGATTTACGGCGTCGGGGCGCTTGGAATCTACGCAATGAAGCCGCTTAAAAGGAATCCCGTTCTGCTCTTTTTTATGTGTATTGCGGTCACGGGCGTTGTTGAGTACATAATTGGACTTATCGGAATACGTTTTTTCGGCATACGGCTGTGGGACTATCGGGGGCTTTTTATGAATATAGGCGGAATTATTTGCCTTAGAAGCCTGCTCAGCTTTGCCGTTATGGGAATGGTTTTCCACTATCTTTTAGAGCCGACGGGGGAGAAATTTATAAAAGGAGCAAACCCCGGCACCGTTCACACCGCCTGTAAGCTGCTGCTTCTTATCCTGCTGATAGACTGTCTTTTAAGCGCGTTATTCCGCACGCCGATAACCTATTAAATCATCCTATTATAATCAAAAGGCGTTCACTGCCGCGGCTTTGTCCCCACCGATTAAGGGATGGTTTATACGGAAAATTAAACTCAAAGGCTTACGGGGCTGTCGCAAGTGAAAAAATCACTTGCGACAGCCCCGTATTCGACAGGCCGAAAGCCGGGACCTATCCGTAAAGGTAGGTCTTGGCTTTTTTAAAAAATAATAAATTTTTATTTAATGTTGAACCGATTGTTTTTATTGAAACCACTTATTCAGTGTTTTAGCAAGCGTATTAAGGTCAAGGGGTTTCGCTATATGCTCGTTCATTCCCACGGTCTTTGCGGCCTGAACGTCCTCGGCAAACGCGTTTGCGGTCATGGCAATTATGGGAATCTGCTTGCAGTAGGTCCGATTCATGGCGCGGATCGCTCTTGCCGCGTCATATCCGTTCATCTTCGGCATCTGGATGTCCATAAACACAATGTCATAGTATCCGTTTTCACACGCCGCCATCATGTCCACAGCCTCCGCTCCGTCTGCGGCGCGCTCCACGGCAATGCCCGTCATACCTAAAATTTCCGCGGCGATCTCCGCGTTCAGATCATTGTCTTCAACAAGCAGTGCCCTGCGCCCTGTCAGATTCAGGCTCTTCATTCCGATAAGCGGTGTTTCTTGACCCTTTTGCTCCTCACTGCCCACGAGCGCAGAGAAGGTCTTTGCCAGTCTGGAACGGAACAGCGGCTTGCTGATGAAAGCGTTGGCGCCTGCGGCCCGGGCTTCCTGCTCAATATCAGACCAGTCATAGGCGGAGATGATAATGATAGGCACATCATTACCGACTGCCTTTCGTATTGCACGTGTGGTGGCAATCCCGTCCATATCAGGCATCTTCCAGTCAATAATACAGGCAAAATAATCGCTCTTCTGCTCATGGTGAAGTACGACCCGCTCAACAGCCGCCATGCCGGTGGAAACCCCCTCAGCCTTCATGCCGAGGTCATTGAGCATACCGCAGCAGGATTCCAGACTGATGGCGTCGTCATCCACCACCAGCACATCCAGATCGACCAATTTATCATACCGTATCTCCGCGGTGTCCTGCAGCTTCAGATACATGGTTACGATAAAGCGGGAGCCCACGCCGAGCTTGCTTTCGACCTTAATGTCGCCGCCCATCATGCGGACAATGTTCCGACTGATAGGCATTCCCAGACCGGTTCCCTGAATTTTGTTGACCCGGTCATCCTCTGCCCTTGAAAACGGATCAAAGATTTTCTCCAGAAATTCTTCCTTCATTCCAATTCCGTTATCCTCAAAGACAAATTCATAGCACGCGACCTTTGCCTGGTTGGAGGGCTTTTCCGATATAGAGAGCCGTATCTTCCCGCCGTCCGGCGTGAACTTCACGGCGTTGCTCATCAGGTTGGTGAAGACCTTCTGGATGCGCAGGCTGTCGCCCACCACCTCTTCATGGGTCACGCCTGAGATGTTGACCGAGAGTTCGTGGCGGTGCGCTTCAATTTGAGAGTTGGTCATGCTCAGCAGGTTGTCAACAAGGTCTGAGAGATTGAACTCCTCCTCGACCAGATCCACCTTCCCCGATTCGATCTTGCTCATATCAAGGACCTCGTTGATGAGGCTCAGCAGATGCTTGCTGGCCTGGGTAATCTTCTGGAGGCTGTCCTGAACCCGTTCCCTGTCGTCAATATGGGCTGCGGCAATGGCGGTCATACCGATAATGCCGTTCATAGGCGTGCGGATGTCGTGGGACATATTGGACAGGAAGTCCGTCTTAGCCTTGTTTGCCGCTTCCGCCGCGTCGAACGCCGCCTGCAGCGCCATTTCCTGCTGACGCTCCTTTTTGATAAGGTCGTCCACATTACGCGTTCCTACCACAGCCACAAGGCCGCCGTCCTTTTCGTGCACAAAGGATACTCTCGCCTGGAGATATATTATTCCGTCAGCCGTCAGCTTTTCATAGGTGAAGGAATAATCCTTTCCGTCAGCCTTGATATGCTTCAAAGAAAGCTTCTCTATAAATTCGCTGCGGCTTGCGTCCGTAATCATTTCCTCGGAATAAGCAAGAATTCCCTTTGACCAGCAATTATCATATCTGTGAAAATACTCCTTGATTGCCCGTCCTTCCTCATCCTCTGCACGGTATGTTGTAACCACATCCGTATTCGGATTTACAAGAAGTACGGAATAATACTCTGACCCAAGACCTTCAATGATTTCACGCTGCATTTCCATCTCTCTGGTCTGATTTAACTGACGCCGTGTTTCCTCGTCCACATCACGCATTCCCAGAATAAATGTAACCTCTCCGTTTTTGTCGACCGTCTTTACCGTGTTCATTTCATAGTAGTCAATGACACCGTCCATATTTCTTCTATATCCGAGTTTGTAGAGTCCAACATCCGGAACCCTCTTAAGAAGAACAGAAAGTCCTGTGGATTCCCTCAGCCTTTCGCGATCCTCAGGAACAACAAATGTATCGATATATTTTTCCAGAACCGCCTCATAATCGCCCATTTCAAGAAGCTTTTTAAGAATCGAAGGTTCTATACCGGTCCCGTCCGTCCGATAAAGGGTTATTTTACCTGTCTTTGCATCAATTTTAAAAAGGCTGCTGTATTCACGGCTCAGCGCGCTTGAGACCGCGGTTTCCTCTTCAAGCGCCGCATTTACCTTCTCCAGTGCTACAAGCGCTTCTTCAACCTTTCTCTGTTGGGCAAGCTCTGTATTTTTCTCCTCATTAATGTTTTTGAATCCTATAACAAACTCATTCCTGTTATAGCTCGGCTTTACGAGCTGGCATTGAAAATACTGCATCTGAGCATTCCTGAAAACCCGATAGTTAAAGTAATAGGTCTTTTTATCCGCCAGAAGCTCATTCACACCGTCCACGGTGCGAACCCGATCAAACAGATGTCGGTCCTCCTCCAGCACGTCGTTCTCAATATAAGTGCTGATGTTGCGCTCATAGTTGCCTGCAGCAAATTTCTGACCGTAGCGGTCATTCATGATCTGTCCCATACGGTAGCAGACGGCTTCGCAGGTATCCGCGTTGACCGCGTAGATATTTTCGTAGGGGATAGCAAGGGCTTGAATCAGATTGTCTTGGGATTCAATTTCTTGCTTTTCTGCGGTGATCCAGCGCAAGGCACAGAGAATGGTGCGGTTTTTTCCGCTTTGATCCCTCTCTACCGGGAAAATGGCGCAACGGGTCCAGCCGCCTGTTCTGGCAACATATTCCTGAATGATGATCGGTTTGTCGCCCAGACGGCGGTCAATGGTATCGTAATCCGTGAACCCACGCATGATAGCCTGATACTCATCTGACACCAGCTCATCCGTCATATGCCGAAGCGCCTTTCGCGCGTCGCCCTTATCGTCCGGTATGCGGTGGAGCTTGTCAAGAGAAATCAGCTCCTGAAAGGTGTTTTCTTCCAGATTGATGTAATAGAGTGCAAAAAACACATTACTAAGCGCGCCGATAATGGAGGTATGCTGCTTCTCCGCCGCAAGGAGAGCAGTAAGATTTTCGTTGGTCTCCTGCAATTTCCGCTGTGATTCCAGCTCCTTGACCTTCGCGTCGTGAATGGACTGTGTGGCGAAAATAACATGGGCAAGCCGTCCCTCAGAGTCCCTGTCCCCCTCGATAAAGGAGCACTGTCCCCAGTTTGCGGCAGATCCCGCCTCAGGGGACGAAAACAGGGTACTTCGGTACTGCTGTGATATAATTCGGGTGCCCGCAAGCCGCTCCTCAAGTGTGGAAAGCTTCACGAACTCAAGCAGCTCATCGGTGCATTCCGGGGTCACCATGTTACGGCAGAAGTAGTCAAGACGCTCCTGCGCATTGCCGGAAGCGCCGATATGCGCATGGACATCCGCCAAGGAGGACAATTCCGTGAAGTGCCCGGTAGCAAGGTCGATATAATATACTGACGTATAAATCTCGCTCATGGACTGAATGATCCGCGTCCGATCCATCAGTGCCTGACCGGTCTTTTCCATCTTAGACTCCATCATGCGCCTGACAACGATTCTGCTGTAACAGGCGGAAGCCACCACGGACAAAAGCAGCAGGTCTTCGGTGTTTCTGCGGGGGTTGTCCACACCGAGAAATCCCATCACTGCGTCGTTCACCACAATGGGAGCCGCCATCAGGCTTTCGATTCCCTGAGGTGCCAGAATCCGATAGGTTGCGGAATCCGGGCCGTAGTCCTCAGAGAGAGACGAGATAAAAAACTCTCCCTTCTCATCGAACTCCTCGAACCAGCATTCCATACCTTCAACGGGAATATCCTGCAGATTATCTATCTCCGAAGAAACACCGTCACGGCACCACTCGTAGGTGTTGCTGGCATACTTCCCGTCCGCGCTCACCTCAAAAATGTAGGACCGATCCGCGTCGTAATAGCCGCCTAAATTAGCAAGAACACTGTAGAAGGTCTGCGTGTCCTTTGGCTTTTCCAGATAGTCGCGCAGGAAACGCTTGATGGCCTGTTCCTGTCCGGAAAGCTTTTTTGAAAAATTCATCGTAACCCACCTCTTAACCACCGCTGTACCGCGGAATCATTTTATGTTTTTCTAATTTCAACCCCGCGCATTCTGTTCCGCCGAATCCGCCGCGTCCATTACCATTATGTGTCACATATTTGCCTATGATGTCAAAGGGAATACCCGACAAACCGCGGCGGAAGGGGAGCAGTCATTAAAAATCAGGATGCCGGGTCTGTATCCAGTTTACAAAGCAGGAACACAAAGTAGTCGCTTGCATTTACAGTTGTATTGTCATCTGCAGTTGAGGTAATCATGACATTAAGGCGGTAGTTGGTCAGGTCAGCCTCTTTATAATCCTGACCCACATCAACCGCCAATCGGTACGTGCCGTTACATTCATTGTCTGTAATCGTGAGAGTATCCGACCCGATGACAGAATCATCTTTACTGATCTCCCACTTAATTGGATCGGCAGCCGTTATATCAACATATTTGTAGTCGCCGTTTTCGTAAACCTTTTTGCTTACCGAGAAAGTAACGGTTGCATCATTAAATGTTTTCCCCGCAAAGGCGTCAAACCTTGCAATTACAGAGAAGTCGATTTTGCCGTTGTTGGTCTCATCCTCCGGCTTTAACAGATTGATGCCCAGATGGCGGTTGTCGGTAGGAACAACAGCCAGCTTGATACCGTTGTTTATCTCGACCTGATACTCCTTATTTGCATCCCACGGTCCGCTGCCCAGCAAATTACTGTCAGCGGAAAGATAAAACGAATCCACAAGATTAAACTTAAAGGAATCCTTAGACACCGCAAACGCATTGTTAAAGTCGTTTTGGTTCACATTAGAAAAGTCCAGCGTTATCTTATAATCCATTTCAACCTTATTATCCGTAACTCCCTTACTAAGGAGATTTCCTACGGAGAACCGTATCTGCGATGCAGCGTCGGCAAGCTCGCACTTGTATATTTCATCACCGTTCTTTGTCTCAACCTTTACAATCGTACGCATAGGAAGCTCCACATACTGATTGCTTGGATTTTTCAGACGAAGAATATGCGTTCCGTAGACGCCGCCGTGCTGACTGTTTATCGCAGTTACATAACCCTCTGCGAAACTAACCGTTGTTTTCACCTGCATTTTTATTGGCTTGTCGGCGAGATTTGAAAACTCGGTTAAATTTTCACAATAATCAGCCGCCTGCGTCACTTCGGGAGAGCTCCAAACAGAGACCTGACCGTACACCTCTTTCAGACGCTTTACCGCGATATTGGTTTCCTGTCTCTGCTCCTCGTCTATTACAGCCTTCATATTATAAGTAATCGCGCTGTCAGTTTTGTTCTGAACGGGGAAAACGACCAAGAGATATTTTTCGGTATATACGCAGTCGCTCGTATCCTTGCATACGCGGTTCTCGGAAAGATGGGCAAGGGTTTGCAGGTCAGTAAGCGGAATATGACCGAACTCGGTTTCTCCGTTCTTGAAGGAGTTGAAATTAATAAATCGCTCGTCCTTATCCAACACCAAGGTGTAATACGAATATCCCGCCGGGGTCGCGCTGTTAAGATCAATCAGAACAAATTCGGTTCCGCTTTCTATCCTGGCGCTTTCGTCGCTGACGCCGTTAGATTGAGTAAGCTCAATCTGCTTGTCAAAGTTATCAATATTCTCCAGCGTCATTGCCAAATCGTTATAATTGTATTCAACATACAGCGTAAAAGGTTTTCCGAATGATACATTCGTTCTCAAAGACCCGTCAGGTTCCGAAGCAAAGCTCAAAAAGGAGGGAAGATAATACTGCTCGCCCTCCAAGGGAACTACAAAGGTCTTTAGGTTCACGGAGCGATGATAATATATCGCCAGATGCATTGTATAAACATCGTTATACGTTATCGAAAGCACCGTCAGCGTTTTGCTGTCACCCTCTAAGCTGTCGTATACTCCTGCCGAGAATTTACCGTCGCGGTAAACAACGCTTCCGTCTGTACCCAAATCCTCGAGATTTCCGTTATCACCAAGGCGGTACCGTTTCGACACCACGCTTACGCTGACATTAGACCCTGTATTTAGAGCGTCGCCAAAGCCTCCGCCCGTCAGCATATTAAGATAGCCCTTCATTGTTTCGTCGGTCTTTTCGTTTAAGCAAAACAGAGGTAACTCCCTATTTTCGGTAATGCCGTTAACTAATCCGTTTAGCTTCGTAATTGCCGTTTCTCCGAGAGTGAAATTACTGTCCTTATAAGGCCACCAATTAAGCCCGTAAATTGTATTCGGAGTTCCGTCTGTGACCGAGTCGCCGTACAGCGGATAATCAGCACCGCCGATTAAAGCGGTATACTTCATCTCTTCTATGGCCTGCTGCGGCGTTAAGCTACCGCTGTCATACGGCACCCATGCGCCGTATGCGGCATACACCACGGTGCCGGTACCTGCACCCGCACCGAAATTCTTCTGCTTAATATCTCCCGCGTCTGCATCAGAACAGCTGACCGCTATCGCCGTTACCTTGCCCGCATTATTACCCGCAATCAGACCTACATTGGTAAAATCGGTATTATTGAAAGCAAAGAGTGCATTTGCGGCGGCACCGTCCGCCAAAGAATTTGCAGCAAAAGTAAAGTTTGATACCTTTGCGGTTTTGATTCTTCGTATCACATTGTCATCAAGTATCACATATTTTGCAGACAGCGTATTACCGTTCAGCAACTGTCCTGCCAGACTGCCGCCACCGACTACTCCGACAATGTAATTATTTCCGATGTAAGCACCGTCAACGGCAGAAGTAGCGTTTGTGTAGCAAAACAGCCCACCTGCGTAATGAGAAGTATGTTTACTGTAGATAAGGTTATTGCTAACATCAATGTTGCTGAATTTTATATTAGAGCCGGCAACGACATTGCTCCAAGCTCCTGCGGCTCTTGATCCGCCGATAATACAATAAGAGACCTTGCAATTTTCAGCTGTCAGGTTCACCTTGTTGATATCTCCTATAAGACCTGCGGCATCGGTTGTATTGTACTTGATTCCCATAATACGAATCGGGTTAGCGGCAGTTCCTGAAATCCGCACATCGTTTATGGTATATGTAGGAGTGCCTGAGGTGTTTCTGTAGGCAATAGCACCCGCAGCACGGGGACCGCCAACAATATACATATCATATCCGTAGGTTTTAACTTGGCAATCAACAATATTGATATTTGCACTTCCCCTTTGCTCTCCTATAAGACCGCCCGCATTGTTAAATGAGATGATGACCGAAGGTGCTTTAGTAGCGGACACAATACAACCCGACAGAGTAATGCTGTTGTTTTGCACTTGACCCAAAAGTCCCCCGGCAGGGCCCACCGAATAACCGCCGCCATCGGTGGCAGTTTGCTCCAGCATCCATGCAAGAAGGTTTGCAACATTCTGATTTTCGCCATTATAAACAACTGTGTTTTTGAAGCTATCCGAAAGTATATTCTTATTTGCATCGCTCGGTTTTAACGTGTCGGGGAATATGGAGCCGCCACTGAAATTGGAGACAGCAAGCACCACGCAGCCGTCCACCGCACAATTATTAGCTGTTACGCCTTTTTCCGCAATTCCCACAAGTCCGCCCGAAGCCACATAATCGCCTGTATTTTTGTAATTTGTAGTATATACAACCGCTGTTTTATTAATTGTGCAACTGTCAAGCGTAACTCCTATAGTGCCGCTTCCCACCTGACCGAAAATGCCGCCGGAAGTTCCATACAAAGTGCCGCTTGCGTACTGCAGATTCACACGAGTCTCTATTACAGATTCATTCGCAGTAAGACCCGTTACCGAGACAGCTCCGCTGTTTACATGACCTGCAACACCGCCGCTGTGTCTCTTGCCCTTAACTGTTAATTTATAATACGAATTATTATCCTCAACCTTAAAATTACCGCTTGCATGCCTGCCCACAAAGCCGCCGCAGACATCGGGAGAGCTCACCGTAATATCGTTTAATGAAGTATTCGTAATTGTCACAGCGCCATTGCTTAAGCCCACAAAGCCGCCTACCGAACAACCATTACTTATATTTTGCCTTGCAAACGGATTGGACTCCATCACGGTGTTGCCGCTGTTTATACACAAAACAGAGAGCTTACCCGTTAAAATCAGGTTTTGGAATGTGACCGCACTTTTTGTATTGCCGAACAGACCGTAGCTTCGGATAGAATCCGCCTCAAAATAAGATTTATCGTTGCCGTCGACCTTTTTACCCGCCGCATACTGGAGCATATCCATATTAAGCTTAACGGTTGCCTTATTACCGACACTCGTACCGCCGAAGGATTTAATTTTATAGATTGCGGAATTTCCGTAAACCCCGTTCATACCGCGGAATGCATTTCCGTAAGCGGTCATATCATATTCCGTAGCAGATAAGTTTACGGTAAGCTCCGTGTCTCTCAAATCTGTCGACACATTGAAATACTTAGCTATAACAGAGGTCTTTTGGGTATCATCAATGTATTTGCCGTCCGTGACATCTGCCGCGCTCTCGGCACCTACATAACTGTAGTCGCGGCAGCGGGAAAGCGAGGTTTTGCCGTAGCCGTAACCGTTGTTTCCTGCAAAGGCGCCGCTGTTAATACCAAAGGAGAACAACAGCAAATCCTGAGAATTTTCCAAAGTAAAGGTATCGCTTGAAAACCCTTTATTGTGACCTATAAGCTCAGCCTTTGCGATTGCGGGGATTATAAAGTCCGCTCGGCTTTCATTAAGCCCTGACAGTACCTTACTGTTGTTGTAGGTTTTGCCGTCTATGGCAATGGCGTATCCTTCAAGCACCCGTCCGACATAATTGTTATGGTACAGATGCTTGCTATCATTAAGGTTCAAATCTTCTTTCAGACCTGAAAGAAGAACTCCCCCGCCCGAGATAAGGCCTACGTATCCGCCGCATACCGTGTGGCAGGCACCCGCTGTTACCGAAATAGCGGTATCTACAGCAGAAACGGTAACTGTATCCAAAAGATTGTCGCCTCCGACTACCCATGCGATTGCACCGCCGAAGTGCGGCAGAGCTGTTTTAAGGGTACTGTCGGTCGGGTGTGAGGTCTGGGTCTGCTCCTCGGTGAATTCATCCGAGGAAAGAACGATTGAATCGTATTTAATCGTAAGATTATATACGGCGCACCCGTTCGCAACATTGATAAATCCGTAACCGTAAGCACCGATAGCTGTATCGGGTGATAACATAGTCACGGTCTTTCCGTTTCCGTGTATCACGCCGTGGAACGGGTAGTTAGTAGAGCCAAGTCCTGCATATCCCGAGGAAATGGTAAGGTCTTCCGCCAGCTTAAAGTAAGCTCCCGAAAGGTAAGACACCAATACCTCCCTGCTAAGTTGCTTGGATTTATCAGTGTTGGACAAATTTCCGCTTTCCGCACGAACTGTATCGTAAGCGGTCAAATCTAATGTGGAAAGACTGCTCCAGTCTCCTTTCGGGAAGTTAATCTGCCAGCCGTCGCTGAAGGGTTCGTTGTTACCCGAAAGGAGCTTTGAAACATACTCAAGTTGTTTTGCATATTTAATAATATACGGATTGAGATATGTACCGTAGCCCTCGATAAGGTCCGCACCCTTGCGGTTAACGCTGAGGTTCAGGTTGGTCTTCTCGTCAGCCGAATCATATCCCGTATAAACATAGGGCAGATAATTATTCTGGAATTCATAATAACTACTGCTTTCGTCAGGCTTGCTGTCGGGTCTGACGGGAATATTTTTGTCAAAATAAGTTCTCTGTTCCTCATTAAGATATAACTCCGCGCCGTAGGTTACCTGATGCTCTAAAGCCTCGCCCCAGTCCTCGGCGAAATTGAAGTTATAGATGAAAGAGCCTGAACCGCTTTCATACAAAACATCATCAAACAAGCTTGCCCTTGTAAATACGGTAGTGGATTTTTCGCCGTCAAGAACAATGTTATTAAAGGTCATTTTAATGAATGAGGACGGCGTTGAGCCTTCCAGCATACCGCCTTTTCCGATTAAGGAGGAAGCGGCGCTTCTTTCCGTATAGTTTTCCTGCTTAACGCCTGAAACAGAAGCCTCCACGTAGCTTGCGATACGGTTGATAAGCAACGGACGGTAATCAGCAGTCTCTACCGCAAGACCGCTTAAGGTAATATCGGAAAGGGTAAGCTTAACATCATATCTGTTGTTATTGACATTAGAGCCAGCTACCGTTCCGCAGATAAGCGCGCCCGAGCCGAGATCACCGCCGAGATGAGATACCTTTCCGCCAAGCTTAATATGGGAAATATTAACCGCGGTTTCTGCTCCGCCGTCGTTGATATCCGAAAGCAGACCTGCCTGCAAGCCAAAGAACTGATTTTGAGCATTCACGGGTGCCGTCCTTCCGAAGGTCAGCTTATGTCCGTTGAAGTCTATCCCGACTGCTTCCTTTTCGGTGGGATATAAGCAGTAATCGGTCATATCAATATCCGCTGTGGCCGAGGCAATATTGTTTACCGCCGTTTTGAAAAATTCCGTCTTAACATAATCGGAAAGAGCCTGAGCGTAATCGTATATATGCCAATAGAGCAGCTCCGCCGCGCCGCTTATCGTCTCCGATACATTTTCATTTTCAAGACCTGCAATACTGAAATAGTATCTGGTCTTGGTGTTTGGATGCGCATTAATCAAGGCATACCAATCCGAGCTTTGCGGCAGTTTACCTAAAGTGCCTCCTGTTTCCACAGTCACGATACCGCCGGACGCGGCAACATTTACAGAGGTATATTCCTCAATGTTTTCGCCCACAAACAGGTCAAAACCGTCAGCAGTCACACCGTTAAATCCGTTTGGAGAAGCTTTGACGGTTACCAGCGCGGTTTTTCCGTCTGCCAAAAGCAGTCCCTTAAGGTCACCTGTAGAAGTCAGGCTTGTTCCCGTTACCGAGAATCCGCTTTCGACCGTAAGCCGACCGTTCATTGTATATAGAAGTCCGCCGAGGCTTGCACTGCCTGTATTCACCGTTCCCGAATATGTGCTATCCAGAATCACATGGCATTTATCAAAGGAATAGCCCAGTATTCCCCCTGCGGAAACAGTAGCCTTTGTTGCGGTCAAATTAACATTTTCTGCTTTTGTCCAGCGCAGGTTTGCCGTTACATAGTCAGAGCATTTAAGCTCGCCGATAAAGCCGCCCAGCTTAAGGTTAGCATAACTGCCGGCTTTTTCTATTTTTGTACCAATGATATTATTCTGAAAATTGATTTGTTCGGTTCCTGTGTAGTAAGCATAACCGCTGAAACCGCCCAACGACAATTTATTGTTTTCGGGAGTATAGCCGGATAAATTGGTGCCATCCTTAATATTTGCGTTAAGCTTGCAGCCTGTCACCGAAAGGCTTGTGGCATTACCGATATAGCCCACCGTACCGCCGACATAAAGATAGGTGTTTTTACTTTTCCTGGAAACCCCGTTTTCAACCGTGATAGCAGTATTAACCTCACAATTGTTAAACGTAAGCGTTCCGTCAGCCTTTGCGGCGAGAGAGCCGATATACTGATTATCGTCGGGCAGGCAGAGAGAAATTTTTCCGTATGTCTTTACATTGCTTACTGTTGCATTATAAAGAGAGGCGAACAGCCCCAGCGAGGTACGCTTATTGTTGGGGCCGGCTTTAACCCCGTAATTATTCCCTGATATACTTTGCCCGATTGCAAGGGTGACGGTATGTCCGTCTCCGTTAAAGCTGCC
>JBJEOD010000018.1:0-3886 GCA_051880535.1 Acutalibacteraceae bacterium
GGCGGACAGGGAAATATGAATCAGATGTTAAAGCAGGCACAGAAGATGCAGGAGGATATGGCGGCGCTTCAAGAGGATTTGGAGCAGCGCGAGTACACCGCTGTGTCGGGCGGCGGCTTGGTTGAGGTCACGGTTGACGGCAAGCACCTTATTAAAGGCATTAAAATCAAGCCCGAGGCGGTAGACCCCGACGACTCAGAGATGCTCGAGGATTTAATAACCGTCGCGGTAAACGAGGCGATTTCCAACGCGATAAAGACCTCCGAAACCGAAATGGGCGCTATTACAAGCGGGCTTAATATGCCGGGATTGTTTTAATAATGGCTAATAATATTGTACCGCTTACCGAGCTTATCGCCCAGTTTGAGCGGCTGCCCGGTATCGGTAGAAAGACCGCGCAAAGGCTTGCCTACAGCATACTTGAACAGCCGCCCGAGCGCGCCGAAAAATTCGCCGAGGCGCTTATAAACGCCAAAAGAAAAATCCATTTCTGCAAGGTCTGCCAGGGGCTTACAGATAAAGAGGTCTGTGACATCTGTGACGACAGCCGCCGCGACCGCTCGGTTATCTGTGTTGTCGCGGAGCCGAAGGACGTAATGGCGTTTGAGCGCACGCGGGAATACACGGGGATTTACCACGTTCTGCACGGGGTTATTTCTCCCCTTGACGGTATAGGTCCCGACCAGTTAAGAATAAAGGAATTAATGGCTAGACTGGGCTCAGGAGAGGTCAACGAGATTATTATGGCTACCAACCCGACAGTCGAGGGCGAGGCGACGGCGAGCTATATATCCCGCCTTGTAAAGCCTATGGGGATTAAGGTGACCCGCCTTGCCTACGGCATACCCGTAGGCGGAGACCTTGAATACGCCGACGAGTTTACATTGGCCCGCGCCTTAGAGGGCAGAAACGAGATTTGAGGTAACATTATGACCGAAGAAAAGATAAAACGCATAAACGAGCTTGCGCGCAAGCAGAAGTCCGAGGGTCTTACCGAGGAGGAAAAAGCTGAACAGCACGCGCTCCGCCGCGAGTATATCGACGCATATAAGCAGAGCCTTATTTCCCAGCTGGAAAACACATATATATTGGAGCCTGACGGCACAAAAAGAAAGGTCGGGCGCAAAAATGAAGCTCCTCTTAACTGACTGCGCTACGCTTAAAGCGAACGGCGACCTTTCGCTTGACAGCCTGAAGGAGTTCGGCGAGGTCACCGAGTACGGCAATATCCGCCGCGCCGAGCTTTTAAAAGAGGCGGCGGATACCGATATTATCCTCTGCAATAAGACTTTTATAGATAAAGAGGTTTTTGATGCCGCGCCGAGGCTTAGGTATATCGGGCTTTTTGCGACGGGTTATAATAATATCGATACCGAATACGCGGCGAAAAAGGGCGTTACGGTCTGCAATGCGGGCGGATATTCGACAAACGCAGTCGCCCAGCAGGTTATCGGCTATATTCTTATGCACTACACCGCAATCCCTAAGTACGACGCCTTTGTAAAATCGGGCGGGTGGAAGCGCTCCGAAGTTTTCTCTCCGCTTGTCTTTTCTACAGAGGAGGTTTTTGGCAAGACCTTGGGTATCGTCGGCTACGGCAGTATCGGAAAGGCGGTCGAGAGGGCGGCAAAGGGACTTGGTATTAATGTTATCGTTTATACAAGAACCGTCCGTGAAAACGGGGAGACCTGCTTTGTCGATTTTGATACTCTGCTTAAAGAGAGTGATATTGTATCGCTCCATTGCCCGTTAAATTCCCAAAGCGCGGATATGATGAACGGGCAGGCATTTAACAAAATGAAGGACGGCGCGTTTTTTATAAATACCTCGCGCGGCGGTACTGTGGACGAGGACGCGCTTTATAATGCGCTTGTTTCCGGCAAGCTTTCGGGCGCGGCGATAGATGTTTTAAAGCAAGAACCGCAGAGCCCAAAAAGCCGTCTTGAATCCGCGCCGAATATTATAATAACCCCGCATACCTCCTGGGCACCGCTTGCAACAAGAAAGCGGCTTTTAGGTATAGTTGAGGATAATATCAGGTCATTTTTAGCGGGCAAGCCGCAAAACAGGATAGTATAAAATCTCCCTTCGCGGTAACTGCGAAAGGCAGACATAAATGCCCAAGGCTTTGTATTTAAGCCGTATGTGATTGTAATAGGAATGTATAACGCTTTACATTCCTATTATTTTTTGCGTTGATAAGCAAAAATCAATCCCGACGGAAAATCAGGCGGAATGCTATATAAATACTTGTTAGCCGATTGTAAACAACTAATAACATTTCTATTATCCGAATATGAAGAAAATGACTTGACATTTCGGCTTAAAGAAGATATGCTAAGACTGTATTGTACAGGGAATGAACAAACAGGCATGGCTTGCATTACGGCTTGGCCGCCATGGGACGGCGAAAAGTCCGTATTGATATTATAGATTAACAAGGAGTGTAAAGCATTGACAGCAGAACAAAAATACCCGTTGCTTTTAAAACCCGTTATAAAGGATTACATCTGGGGCGGCACGCGCCTTAAAATCGAGTTCGGCTTTGAAACCGACAAGGAAATCGCCGCCGAGGGGTGGATGCTTTCCTGCCATAAGGACGGCACAAATACTGTTCTTAACGGTGCCTACGCAGGCAAGCCGCTTGACGAGGTTTTAAAGCACTGGGGCTTTGAAGAAAAATTCCCGATTTTAATAAAGCTTATCGACGCTAAGGACAGGCTTTCGGTACAGGTTCACCCCGATAATACCTATGCCCTTGAAAATGAGGGGGAATACGGTAAAACCGAAATGTGGTATGTGGTAGACTGCGAGGAGGGCGCACAGTTAATCTACGGCTTTAATAAGAAAATTTCAAGGTCGGAATTTGAGGAGCGCATAAATAATAACACCCTCGACGAGGTTATGAACTATGTCCCTGTCAAAAAGGGCGATGTGTTTTTCATAAAGGCAGGTACGCTCCACGCAATAGGCAAGGGAATACTGATAGCCGAAATACAGCAAAACTCCAACACTACCTACAGGGTTTCGGATTACGGGAGACTGGGCGCTGACGGTAAGCCGCGCGAGCTGCATGTAAAAAAAGCGGTGGATGTCACCGTGACCGACGTACCTACAATTCCTTACGGTAACGTTGGAGAGGTCAAAGCCTTCGACTACGGCACCGAAAGACAGCTTGCCGAGTGCGAGTATTTTAAAACCCTAAAGCTCGACCTTGACGGCGAAAAGGAGATAAATGCCGAAAGCGGCTTTGTTTCGCTCCTTATGTTAAGCGGAGAAATATCCGTTAAATATGACGGCGGTGAAGTGAAAGCTGAAAGGGGCGGAAGTATCCTTATTCCAAAGGGTTTAAGGGTATCGGTTGTCGGCAGGGCAGAGGTTATTTGTTCTGAGGAAAATTAACCGCCCGTAGGACGGCGAGAGCCGAACCGCAAAACGAATTTATATAATATCAGGCGCACGTTTTGGTTTAGATGTGGAAATATCCATTCTGTAAATGTCATATGATCGCCTTTATGTGAGGATGTTTCGGCATCCTCTTTGTTTTTTATTTTACGAGATTGCTAATATAACAATTTATGATATAGCGAAATTAGCCGGTTGCTCCCCGGCGACGGTATCTCTTGCGCTTAATAACGATTCTCGGGTCAAGGAGAGCACAAAGAAAAAGGTTTCCGAGATTGCAAATTCTTTGCATTATACGCCTAATATTATCGCTCAGAGTCTAATTAAAAAAGTATCTCAGACAATCGGGATTATCATACCGAATATAGAAAATCCCTTGTATGCCCGTATGGTATCGGGTATTGAAGAATGCGCCTTTAAATATAATTTGCCACCTTTTCAGGTGAGCCAAAGATATGCTCTGTGCCGCTAATATCAAGCC
>JBJEOD010000019.1:0-3859 GCA_051880535.1 Acutalibacteraceae bacterium
AAGCCTTTCAGATAAGATTTAAGATATAAAAATTTCAAAATCTGAAAGGAAGAACAGTAATGAAAAAAGCACCGGCTGAGTTAATGAAGGAGTATGTTAATTCGCAGAAATTCACGAGCACAACTGAAATTATGGAGTCAGAATTAGACACAAAGCTCGATTATGAAAAAAGCGAAAGAAATTAATTCAAAACGAAATGTAAGTGAAACGAATCAGGACCTCCGATTAAGCCGGAGGTCCTGATTATTAATGAATTGTAGAAATACGCAAAATTACCGAAAGTGAATGTCGAGTCAAGATGTTGGCTATGAAATAGTGGTCGGTATTTTTGTATAATTCCCAACCGTCCCGTTCACAAAACCTTCTTAGTTATGACCGTTTTGGCATACAAGCATATCCTCAACTTCCTGCAAATTATCCGCGGTTAAAATTTTTAAAATCATTGGGATATGCTTTGCTCTATTAGGAGCAGAAGACCAAAATTCAAATTTATCATAAAATTCCTGAGCATATTCAACCAAGTCGCTTGTAAAATTTAAAAGTGCTTCTTGCTCGTCTTTTCCCGTTGAGACAATATCCATATCATTTGACGAAATAACAATAGAACCGTCTTTATCTGTAACCTTAGAATAAGTAATGGGAACATAGCTTAAGACTAACTTAAGAGACTTAATATCCATAAGCGCATAAAAATCGTGAGTTCTTTTAATAAAAATTGGTTTGTTTCTTACATTGTCTAAATATGTGCTCCAATTTTTTCTTACATCTGTTGCATTAACCGATACCATATTTAACACTCCTCTTGCACCTCTATTATACTCAAATGTGTACACTTTGTCAAGTATGTACATTATATTATATTCCGAAATTTTAAATATATTCATAAAATTATATTTATTACAGTGTTATTTTTATCGCTTGATAATTCTCTTAAAATGAAATATTTTTTGCGAATTGGATAATTGACTTTTTTCTTTTTGCGGCGTATATTTAAGTTGAAAAATATAATTGCGAGGCTTTTAAAATGGAAAACGGTAAAATTAATAAATTTGCCGAGTTTATTAGGCAAAGCGATAACATTGTATTTTTCGGCGGTGCGGGGGTTTCGACCGAAAGCGGAATGAAGGATTACAGGAGCGAGGACGGTCTTTATAATACCGTAAAGAAATACAAGGTGTCGCCCGAAACAATTTTAAGCCACAGATTTTTTGAAACACACCCCGACGTGTTCTACGATTTTTATTATAACTACTTTCTGAACACGGCGGCAGAGCCTAACAAAGCGCACTTAGCCTTAGCCAAGCTTGAAAGGCAGGGTAAGCTAAAGGCGGTTGTAACCCAGAATATCGACGGACTGCACCAAAGGGCGGGGAGCCGAAATGTTGTCGAACTGCACGGAACAACACTAAAGCACTATTGTACCGCCTGTAAAGCAGTTATGCCGAACGAGCAGGTAAAAGCGCTTCGCGGGCAGATTCCGAGATGTGAAAAATGCAACCATATTGTAAGACCCGATGTTGTTTTGTATGAGGAACCGTTAAATCAGTCGGTTATTGAAGAAGCGATTGACGCTATTTCGTCGGCGGATATGCTTATAATCGGCGGAACCTCGCTCGCGGTCTATCCCGCCGCAAATTTTATAAGATATTTTAAGGGCGAAAATATTGTCCTTATAAACCGCGACGAAACCCGGTATGACGGTATGGCAACCATTGTTTTCAGGGAAAGCATAGGCGAGGTTTTGGAATCGGTAATGTTATTGCTATCGGAAAACAAAATATTGTAATTACCTATCTTAAACCGATAAGAACATTTTCGTATGTGGGACGAATATGTATTGCAATGTAGGGAACTTTATGATATTATAACACTATAAAATGTTCCCTACGGAGGCGCTTATGAATAACAACTATTCTCAAATACAAGAGCTGCTTCATCAGAAAGCGGATTTTCAGGCGAGATTGAAGCTTTTGCCTTATGACGGAAATCCCGAAATTAAAGAACGGGACGGAAAAAAGTATCTGTATATCCGCAAACGGGTTGGTTCAAGGCTTTCCTCAACCTATGTGGACATCTATTCTGATGAACTGTATCAATTTCTTCTCCGCAATGCCCGTGACGCAAGAGAGTTAAAGAAAAATATCCGGAGACTTGATAAGGAGCTTGCAGGGCTTGGATATTCCGACGCAGAGCTTTCGCCGAGAGTTCAGCTTAACTTGGATTTTGCACGGGCAAATATGAAATCCAGTATCTACGATCAGGCAATTCTTGAAGGCGTTGCAACCAGTTTTCCTCAAACCGAGGATATTATTGAAAACGGTACGGTAAACGGTATGACAGCCACCGATGTGCAAAAGATATTAAATCTGAAACACGCTTGGGAGTTCATTCTTGACCGTGATGTTATCATCTATCCTTCGGATTATTCTATTCTATGTCATATAGCGAAGCTTGTCAACGAGGGCTTCTTTCAGTACGGCGGCCGTATTCGCGGTGTTCCCGTAACAATCGGAGGAACAAGCTATGTTCCTCCTATGCCGATTGAATCGGTAGTTAAGGAAAATATTGAAGCAATATTGCAAACGGATATTCCGTCGGATGAAAAGGCAATTAAGCTTTGCCTTTACTGCATGAAAACGCAGATTTTTAACGACGGGAATAAAAGAGCATCGGTAATTTTTGCAAATCATTATCTTATTTCGCAAGGCGGGGGAATAATAATCATCCCCGAAAGGAATGTTCCCGAATTTAAGGCATTGCTTGTAGCATACTATGAAGATAAAGATAACGGTGAGATAATAAACTTTATGAAAAAACAGTGCATTAAGACATTTTAATTTCTTGGGGAACAATTTCTGCCGATAAAGCCGAAAAAAGTTCCCTACAAACAAATAACACATTAATAAGCTTAAGGAATTAAGAAGGGAATTGGCGTTAAAAAAGCGAGTGCCTACATACGTGTTATTTTCGGATGCGGCACTTACGGATATGTGCGTAAAGCTGCCCCAAACGCCCGAGGAGTTTTTGAACGTTTCGGAAGTGGGAAAAGTAAAGCTTAAACAGTACAGCAAGCAGTTTTTAGAGGTTATAAGAAAATTTAAACCGCTCAATTAAAAAATGGGCGGTGGCGGTTTTTCGCTTCTATTCGTGATACCGTCCGCCGTCATCATATTTTCAAGACAGAGCTTGTCAAGTTCTTTGCATTTATAACCGAAAAGTTCGTGGGAATGACCGAGAATTTCCCTGCCCTTTTGGGAAGCTCCTTGAACAACTCATTTGGGAGAGTGAGCGAGGAGTTTTTGAGCAAGCTCTCTTTGGCAAAGGATCAAATGCAGAAACATATGGAGATAATATTATCCCGCCGAGCGCAAAAAGAATCACGGACAGAAAATGGGTATGTGATTTTATGATGTGTTTAAAATACCGAAAAACGCTAAGAATAATAATTATGCAAAGAGGGTGAAAATTCAGAAATTCATTTGCCCTCCTTCGGTGCTTAAAGCATCGTTACATATTTCGATTTTCAGGATTAGTATAAAAATTTAGAGTTATCTCCCGCAGATAAAAGTCATGCTTATATCCGAGTTGTGTGATACAATATTATCAAAATAAAGCGAAAGGAATGATGGCTATATGGTAGAAATAATTCGATATAGCAGGCTATTGCCGAATTTCGGTTGATGATGAGCTTGACCGCGATAATACATCAATCGAAAACCAGAAATCCATTATATCTGAATATGTGTCCCGAAGCTTTCCCGGATCCACTCTTACCTTCTATGAGGACCGCGACCGCTCGGGATATACCTTTGAACAGCGCGAGGGCTATCAAAAAATGCGCCCCTTTCTAATGGGGAAC
>JBJEOD010000020.1:0-3849 GCA_051880535.1 Acutalibacteraceae bacterium
GCATATCCTCGCTCGGAAGTATGCGGGAAACAACGCCCTTGTTTCCGTGACGTCCCGCCATCTTGTCTCCTACCGAAATCTTACGCTTCTGCGCGATATAGCAGCGGACTACAACGTTTACGCCCGGACTTAATTCGGCGGAATTTTCCCTTGTAAACACCTTAACGTCAACGATTGTTCCGTATTCGCCGTGGGGAACTCTTAAAGAGGTATCTCTTACCTCACGCGCCTTTTCACCGAAGATTGCACGAAGCAGTCTTTCCTCGGCGGTAAGCTCGGTTTCGCCCTTGGGGGTAACCTTACCTACAAGTATATCGCCCGCAGTAACCTCGGCGCCGATACGGATAATTCCGCGCTCGTCAAGGTCTTTTAAGGCGTCCTCGCCAACGTTAGGAATATCCCTTGTAATTTCCTCGGGTCCTAACTTGGTATCTCTGGCTTCAAGCTCATATTCCTCGATATGAATAGAGGTGTAAATATCGTCGCGGACAAGACGCTCGTTAATGAGAACCGCGTCCTCGTAGTTGTAGCCCTCCCAGGTCATAAAGCCTATAAGGGCGTTTCTTCCCAGCGAAATCTCACCGCCGTTGGTAGCAGGACCGTCGGCGATAACCTCATTTTCCTCAACCTGCTGACCCACCGTTACCACAGGGCGCTGATTAATACAGGTGCCGTGGTTGGAGCGCAGGAACTTAATAAGCTTATATTCGTCAATCTCGCCGTTTTTAGCACGGATTTTAATATAATCAGCACTTACATAGGTAACCTCGCCTGCCCGCTTTGCAAGCACAACAACGCCCGAGTCAACCGCCGCCTTATATTCCATACCCGTAGCAACAATCGGGTTTTCGGGGCGTAAGAGCGGTACCGCCTGCTTCTGCATGTTCGAGCCCATCAGTGCACGGTTGGTATCGTCGTTTTCAAGGAAGGGAATCATAGCCGTTGCAACCGAAACGACCATCTTAGGCGAAACGTCCATATAGTCGGCGCGGGAGGCCTCAACCTCCTGGAAGCCGTCGCGGTAACGGGCGTTAACCTTTTTCTTGACAAAGAATCCGTTTTCGTCAAGCGGCTCGTTCGCCTGAGCCACTACGTAATCATCCTCTTCGTCGGCGGTCATATACTCAACCTCATCGAGCACCCTGCCTGTTGCCTTGTCAACCTTTCTGAACGGAGTCTCGATAAAGCCGTACTTGTTAATCTTCGCAAAGGTTGCGAGATAGGAGATAAGTCCGATATTAGGGCCTTCAGGGGTCTCGATAGGACACATTCTGCCATAGTGGGTGTAGTGAACGTCACGAACCTCGAAGGAGGCGCGGTCACGGGAAAGTCCTCCGGGACCTAACGCCGAAAGACGGCGCTTGTGGGTAAGCTCGGACAGCGGGTTGGTCTGATCCATAAACTGTGACAGCGGTGAGGAACCGAAGAACTCCTTAATAGCCGCCACAACGGGACGTATATTGATAAGGGACTGTGGAGTAATGCTGTCTGGATCCTGAGCCTGGAGGGTCATTTTCTCGCGCACTACCCTTTCCATACGGGAGATTCCTATGCGGAACTGGTTCTGCAAAAGCTCGCCTACCGAACGGATACGGCGGTTGCCCAAATGGTCGATATCGTCGGTATTTCCGACATTGTGGGGCAGACCCACAAAATAGCTGACGGATGCAAAAATATCGTCAAGTGTTATATGCTTCGGAATAAGGTCGTCCGCATGCTCTAAAATCGCCTCGCGCAGCTCCTCCTTGCTGTTGGCTGCTTCAATCAGCTCCTTTAAAACGGCAAAGGAAACCTTTTCGTTAATTCCGAGCTCGTCAAGCTCTGTAAGCTCCTCCTCGGTAAAATCGGTGAAATCCGAAAGATTTACCATACCGTTTGAAAGCACCTTTACCTCGGTGACGTTGCCCTCGTTATCCATAACGTTAATATAGGCCGACAGCACGCCCTTGCGTTCGATCTCGTCAGCTAATTCACGGCTTACGGTTGTATCCGCCTCGGCAATAATCTCCCCCGTCATGGGGTCAATTACGGGGCGCGACAGCACCGCGCCCTTAATGCGGGCGCCTATAGCCAGCTTTTTATTGTATTTATAACGTCCCACCCTTGAAATATCGTAACGGTGGGGGTCGAAGAAGAGCTGCTCAAGATAGCTCTGGGCGCCCTCTATGGTGACAGGCTCGCTCGGGCGGAGCTTTTTATAAACCTCTACAAGCGCGTCCTCGACGGTTTTAGTGTCATCCGCCTCTAAGGTTGCGGAAAGTCTCTCGTCCTCGCCGAAAAGCTCCCTTATCTGCTCGTTTGTACCGATACCCAATGCACGGATAAAGGTGGTAATCGGAAGCTTGCGGTTTTTATCGATTCTTACATAAAGCACGTCGCTCGCTGAGGTCTCATATTCAAGCCATGCACCGCGGTTCGGAATTATAGTGGAGGAAAAAAGCTTTTTGCCCGTTTTTTCATCGGTTTTTTCGGCATAGTAAACGCCGGGGGAACGGACAAGCTGAGAAACGATAGCGCGCTCCGCACCGTTGATAACGAAGGTTCCCGACTCGGTCATAAGCGGGAAATCGCCCATTGAAACCTCGCTTTCCTTAATCTCGTCCTTTTCGAGGTTGACAAGGCGGGCAGTCACCCTCAGCGGTGCCGCGTAGGTAGTATCCCTTGCCTTACATTCGGTTACATCGTATTTAGGCGTATCGTCAAGATGATAATCAACGAAGCTTAACTGAAGGTTTCCGCTGTAATCGGTAATAGCGGACATATCCCTGAAAACTTCCTTGAGGCCCTCCTCAACAAACCATTTGTACGAATCCTTCTGAATCTCGATAAGATTAGGCATATCGATGACTTCGTTGATTTTTGAGAAGGTCATTCGAGTGTTTTTACCCAACTTAACAGGTTTAACCATTGAAGTCGGCTCCATAGGTATACAATCACTCCTCCAAATATTTTACGGCAAAACGCCGCAAGAGCGTCTTCGACAACGGAAACGCGCTCCCGTAATTAAAGGGAAAATTATATAATAAAATATAATAGGCGCACATTACCCCATCATCATTAGTAATTCATAATTATATACCAAAACGGATAATAAGTCAAGCATTAATTTCAATTTTTTCAATCCCCGTAAAAATGAAAGCTTGTAAGCCCCACAGACCGAAATAATTAATTAATCACCTATCGGCGTCGGCTTTCATAAAATATTAACGGCAAAAAAGAAGGGTATGAAGGTCATACCGCTTGCGCTCCGTGGGTTCGGAGTATTAAGCTATTTTACATCAGAACGGAGAACAGCTATGAACAGATGCAATAATCAAAGCCGCAGGGGCTTATGCAGCGCGGACCGAGGACCCCGGCCGTTTTGCATTAATATTAATGAGGCGGTCTGCAAAAACGAAAATTTCCGCACCGCGCTCTGGACGGGCGAAAATTTACAGGTCACTCTGATGTGTATTCCCATGGGCGGCGAAATAGGGCTTGAAAACCACCGCGACACCGACCAGCTTTTGTGCGTCGAATCGGGAACGGGGACTGTAGAAATGGGATGCCGCAGGGATACCGCAGACTTTAAAAAATGCATTGGCGCGGGGGACGCGGTTTTTGTTCCCGCGGGGACATGGCACAACCTTGTAAACACAGGCTCCTGCCCGCTTAAAGTCTGCTCGGTCTACGCTCCGCCCAAGCACCCGCGCGGAACGGTGCATAAAACAAAATCAGCCGCCGACGCCGCCGGAGACTGATCTTAGACATTAGATATTAGATGGGACGATGCTCGCACCGTCCCAATTACGAATTACGCATTACGAATTACGCATTATTATTTACAATCTTTAAATAATCCTCATACGC
>JBJEOD010000021.1:0-3818 GCA_051880535.1 Acutalibacteraceae bacterium
TATCCCCCGCCGTCTCGGGGCGGGATAGCTCCACCGCAATCTGTTCATATCGGTTTACAACCGTTTCAAGCTTATCAAACATTATTCTTCTCCGTCCGCCCTGATTATTTTTTTAAGGCTTTTTTCCGCCTTGACCCTCGGCACCATAACCTCTCTGCCGCAGCCGTCGCACCTTAAACGGAAATCCATTCCTATCCGTGTGACCGTAAAGGTATCTGCGCCGCAGGGGTGCTTTTTTTTCATTAAAAGTCTGTCTCCGACCCTAATATCCATAGCTCTACCGCCTATAATTTTATAACTTTATTATTATATACCAAAAGTCGGATAAAGGCAAGTATTTGCGTAAATAAAGGCGAAAACTATTCGACAGACTTGACAAATCGGGATAATTTGTTATAATAAAAACAGAAAGGCAACCGATAGACGGTTAGCCCTCAAAAATTAAATCTAAAAGAATTAGACCGTAACTTTCTCAGGGTGGCGGTCTATTTCTTTTTGCGCATTATGGAAATAACAAGAGTAATGATTGATACAATCAATATTCCGAATGTAAATAAATCGTTTACCGTTATGTATCCCATCGGCAACGCCCCCTTTCGAGGGCTGAACTTAACCGCCTACCGTTTTAGGTTGCCTTTAAGGGCGCTTTAAGCACCGACATTATTAAATTTCATTCAATCAAAAATTAAACATTGAAAGTTCGGTCTGTTGAGTATATAATAGTAACCGTAAATAATCTACGGAGATATTATATGAAGGTTGCATTTTATACACTCGGCTGTAAAGTCAATCAGTACGAAACCGAGGCTATGCGCGAAGCGTTTGCCGCCGCGGGTCACACCGTAGTGCCCGACAGCGCCCCATTTGACGCGATAGTTATAAATTCCTGCACGGTCACCGCCGAAAGCGACCGCAAGACAAGACAAACCGTCCGCCGTTTCCGCAAGGAGCGCCCCGACGCGGCAATAATACTTACGGGCTGTATGGTTCAGGCGTTTTCAAGCGAGGCGCAGGCGCTGTCTGAGGCGGACATAATCGCGGGAAACACCGATGTTAAAAAGATAGTTGAATACGCCGAAAAATTTTTATCCGACGGGGAGCGCATTTTTGCGGTATTCGCCCACAAAAAACAAGAGCGCTTTAACACCCCCTCTCTTACCGACTTTGCGGAGCGCACCCGCGCCTATATGAAGATTGAAGACGGCTGCGAGCGCTTTTGCACCTACTGCATTATTCCCACCGCCCGCGGCTTTGTACGCTCAAAGCCGCTTGATGAGATAAAAAAAGAAGCGAAAAATTTGAGCCGCGCAGGCTTTTCGGAAATTGTACTTGTGGGAATCAATCTCACCTCCTACGGCAGGGGCGAGGCATTTGACCTTGCCGACGCGGTGGACGCGGTCTGCTCGGTAGAGGGCATAAAGCGGGTGCGCTTAGGCTCGCTTGAACCCGACCATATGAGCGACGAAATGCTTTTGCGTTTTAAAAAGCAGGATAAATTCTGTCCCCAGTTCCACCTGTCTCTCCAATCGGGCTGTGATGAAACACTTAAGCGTATGAACCGTCATTACGATACCGCCTTTTACCGCGATCTTGTCGCAAGAATACGGGACAGCTTTGAAAACGCCGCTGTTACGACCGATATTATGGTCGGCTTTGCGGGTGAAACGGAAGAGGAATTTGAGAAAAGCCTTGCCTTCGCCCGCGAAATCGGCTTTGCAAAGGCGCACATTTTCGCCTATTCAAGGCGCGCGGGAACGGTCGCCTATGGGCTGCCCAATCAGGTTTCCAACGCCGAAAAGGCTCGCCGCAGCCGCCTTATGAGCGAAGCAACCTTGAAAACCGAAGGCGAGTTTTTAAGCTCGCTTGCAGGAAGGGTATTCCCCGTGCTTTTTGAGACGGCGCAGGACGGCTTTGCCGAGGGTTATACCGCAAATTACTCCCGCGTAAAGGTGCAATCGGACAAGCCGCACACCGGAGAAATACTTAATGTTAAAATAGTAAAAGCCGAAAAGGATTACTGCTTGGGGGAATTTGTTTGATTACGGAAAAATACATTTCTTGCTCGCCCGAGGAGACAGAAAAAATAGGCTTTGCGCTTGGCAGTCGGCTTAGCGGCGGCGAGGTTATCGCCTATAAGGGCGGACTCGGAATGGGAAAAACCTGCTTTACGCGAGGGCTTGCGGCGGGTCTTGGCTACAAGGGCGAGGTGACCTCCCCCACCTTTGCGCTGATAAACGAATATTTGGGCGGCAGACTTCCGCTTTATCACTTTGATATGTACCGCGTCTCGGGCTGGGAGGATTTATACTCCACTGGCTTTTTTGAATACCTGGAACAGGGCGGCGTTATCGCGGCAGAATGGAGCGAGAATATCGAAAACGCTCTGCCCGAAAATACTATTACGGTAACCTTTGACCGTCTCGGGGACGAAAAGCGCGAAATCAGCATATACGGAATCGAGTTGAAAAATAAATGAAAATTTTATCGATAGACTGCTCGGCAGGACCCGCCTCCGCGGCTGTATCGGAGGACGGGAAAATCCTCGCCTCCTCCTTTGTAAATGTAAAGCTCACCCACTCCCAGACCCTTATGCCGATGATAGAGAGCACACTGTCGGCGGCACTCCTTAATTTCGGCGATATCGAGGGTATTGCAATCAACTGCGGTCCCGGGTCGTTTACGGGAATAAGGATAGGCATTGCCGCCGCAAAGGGGCTTGCCGCGCCGCGCGGTCTTCCCTGCGTCGGAGTTTCCACACTTCTTTCAATGTCTTACAATTATACAGATACCGACTGCATTGTCTGCGCGGTGATGGACGCGCGGTGCAATCAGGTTTATAACGCCCTTTTTGAGGTTGAAGACGGCAAAATCACCCGTCTTTGCGACGACAGGGCGGTTTTATGCGAAGAATTAGCGGAAGATTTAAAAAAAGTGTCGCAAAGCATGCAAAAGTGTGTTATAATAGTCGGCGACGGTACTGAAGTTTTCTATCCGTTTGCAGGGGATATTCCGAACGTCCGCAAATCAGGCGAAGGATGCCGCTATCAAAACGCGGCGTCGGTCGCGCTTGCGGCAAGACAGGCTTTCTTAAGCGGGGATACGGTTTCTCCCGATAAATTATTGCCTACCTATCTTCGTCTTCCGCAGGCGGAAAGAGAACTAAAAAAGAAAAAAGAGGGAAATATATGAAAATTGCAATTGGCTGTGACCACGGCGGTTTTGAACACAAGAACGCAATTGCCCGGCATTTAAGGGAGCGCGGCTTCAGCGTGACCGACTTCGGCATTTACGAAAACAAATCGGTCGATTATCCGCAAATTGCCCTGAAGGTTGCAAACAGCGTGGCATCAGGTGAAAACGAGCTTGGAATACTCGTATGCGGAACAGGGATAGGAATGTCGATGGCGGCAAACAAGGTACAGGGCATACGCGCCGCCGCATTAAGCGACCATTTTTCCGCAAAATATACAAGGCTCCACAACAACGCGAATATCCTCTGCTTAGGCGGCAGGGTTATCGGCGTGGGTACCGCTTTAGAACTCGCCGACCTTTTTGTTGACACCGAATACGAGGGCGGACGGCACCAAAAACGCCTTGATATGATTACCGATATTGAAAAATCACAAAAAAATTAATTCTTCGGAGGAATTTTAAAATGAAAGAAAATGTATTTATTATGGACCACCCGCTTATTCAGCACAAGCTTTCCATTCTCCGCGACGAGAAGACAGGCTCCAAGCAGTTCAGGGAGTTAGTCAGCGAAATCGCAATGCTTATGTGCTATGAGTCAACGCGCGATCTTCCCCTTACCGATATTG
>JBJEOD010000022.1:0-3815 GCA_051880535.1 Acutalibacteraceae bacterium
CCGCCGATACTGCGGTCAATTTTTACCGCCACCTACTCTCTCATAGTGTCAGTTATGCGGCTGTATACATTAAGGGTTGTTTTTGCCGACATATGCCCTATCGTTGCCGAAAGAGTTTTCACGTCCATTCCGTATTCAAGCGCCATTGCTGCAAAGGTATGCCGCAGAACGTGAAACCGTACCTGTTACCTGAAATCACCGCGCAACTCTCTTAAAATTTCCACCATATTCAAATAGCCCTCAACCGGAACATAGTCTGGTATGGAGTTTCCGCTGCCGAATGCAAATCCGCCGTGATGCTCACATTGCCTTACCACATCGGTGATATATTCCCTCATTTCGGGCTTTGTAAGCCTGCAAACCGCATCGGTGTCTATTCCGCCGAAATTTCCGATTCTGTCACCGTATTTTTCCACCCAAACAGGGAATCGAGCAATCTCATCCTCGTTGGAATGCTTTGCATCAATCTTCACTTTATTAATCAGGTCGTCCATAAGCTCAAAAATACAGCCGCAGGAGTGAAGCAAAAACGGCTTATTATAAGAGTGGACCAGCTCAACCAGCTTTTGATACCGGGGAATGATTTCCCGCTTTACATCGGCAGCAGGAAGAAGTGTGTTGCTCTTATACCCTAAATCATCACCGAACCGTACAACGCAGTAAATATCGCCGTATTCCTTTAAGAATCTGTCCCAAATCCTGTAGCTTATCTCGAACATCTTCTGAAATAAATCGGAGTAAAGCTCCGGATCGTCAATCGAAATATAACAAAGATCCATAAATCCGACAACGTCCTGAACACATTCAAAAATGCCGTTTCCTACACCGCCGATAGCTTTCATTCCTGCAGGCATATTGTCACGGAGTGCGGAAAAATGCCGGGAATAGGTATCGAAAAACCTATTTTCCACCTCATGCCAGGGGTATTTTTCAAAATCAGCACGATCTCTGATTGCAGGCTCTGCGTGCTTGCCAAGGCTTCCGCCGAAGGGAAGTATTTCGATAATACAGCATTCATAGGAAACAATGTCATATCCCATTTCATAAAAGAAACGGCTGTACTGCTTGAAAAATTCCTGAATATCCTTGTCGTCACCGTTAATAAGATCGGCAAATTTAGTATTTAAAACCTGCTCCATAATAAGCGGAGAAATGTTATGCTCATAAAGTGGAAGGCGCGCGGCTTCCTTGTTGGTTGCCGCATCAAGTATGTTTTTATAATTCGGTACGAACTTTTGCATTTTTTCACCTTATTCTAGTAAAATGTTGATGACCGATCGGTTTGAGATAGGACAACAATAATATTAATAACCTTTAGAGCACGGAAAAATCAGGTATGATCCTTGAGCCATTTTTCCAGCTCATAAAATTCCTTTTCATCAGAAACAAATGCCGTATATACGGTATATTCCGGTTTCAGCTCTTTATGTGCGATTTTTATTTCATCCGGTGTCCCCGCAAAGCAAATTCCCTTGCCGCGCTCCTGACATTTTTTATACAAATCGATAAACTCGGTATGATATGTGCCCGGTGTCGGAACATAAGCGAAGGTGTGTAAATTTTTTATCTGACACAGAGCGTCACAATGCTTAATAGCATCCGGGCCGTCCCAGTGATACACCGAGCGCTCCCCGACAACACCGGATTCAAATTCAAGCGCCGGCACACCCCAGCGTGCAAATGCCTCTTTTCCGATAAGCGCACTGAAATCACAGGCAAGGGTTGCCGTAGGCTTTTCTTCACTGTACGGACCGCAGGTATATCCGTATTCCCTGCAGCCGGAGGTTTCTTCAAACATATCCCAAAGTTCCTTGAACACGGTGCAGGAATTCTCTATTCCCTTGTCAATCAGTTCGGGATAATCAAAGGTGTCATAGCACAGCTGTGCATCTCCCCGAATAGAAAGCAGTAAATCAAGGTTGGTGTGGAAATCCATAACCCACGATATCAGCCGTCCGCCGAATTTTTCTTTAGTCGCTTTATAAAGCTCGGACGAACGTTTCCACCAAAAGCCCTCTTTATCTACCGAAATCGGTAGAATCTCATCCCAGTCGCGATCATTATGCTTACACCAATTTAAGTTTTGCCCATCAGCGCCCCATTCAATTTCATAGCCGCAAAAGCTGGCTATTTCATGGGTGCCGAGACTTGCCCAATAATCGGGAACTCTTTCGCCCAGCCATAAAGTATTTTTCGCATTTTCAAATGCATTTTGCAATACGGTATCCAGATCACCGTATACTCTGTCCTTGTAGGTATCGGCAGGATGAAGATTGGCACCGGGCTTCGGCAAGGTTGCCAACATAATCGGACGATCAATAATATCATGATTCCAGTATGCTTCCCAGCGACGGGCCGCTTCCACAAAATCAGGCTTTATTTCTGATATAACCTTATTTTTAGGTATATACGAATTATAAATAATCGCTCTCTCCCTTCTATGATACGCTTACAAAACCGTCAATACTGTATTTATTGCCGGAGTAATGTTCGGATTTTTCTATAACCGGACGGTCACTTCCCGCCCAGGTAATGTGCCATATATTTTGAACGCCCTTTTGATAATCAAAGCTTTCAAAGTCATCCTCTGCGAGAATGCAGCTGCCCTCTTGGCCGAATCGTTTTAACGTGATTGAAAATACTGTTTTTTCATCCACGTGGTCAACCGGCTCCGCGACGGGTATTACGCTGTTTTTCCGAACGAATAAAAGCATTTCGTCAACCGAGGCTTCAAGCTCATGCCAACCGGGTGCAAATTTTTCTCCGGTGAAATAATTATACCATTCATCGCCCGGCAAATACACCCGTCTTCCGCTCTCGCCTGCAAACAAGGGGGCAAACAGCAGTGAATCACCTATCATATAGCTGTCATCGATTTTGTAGGTTTCAGGATCATTCGGAAAATGAAGCGGCAAAGCGGAGAAAGGAGGTCTTCCGGTATGATTGTATTGATAAAAAACAGCGTACAGATACGGCAGGAAAGACATTCTCAGACGGAAAAGCTCGCGGCAACGAGCTGTCACTTCTTTCCAATCGTCCAGGAAAACACCGGCTTTGTTCAAATTCATATCAAATTGCATCCAAGGCGGATTCGGAATCATCCATGCGTTGAGCATTGCCATCGGTGAAAGAATTACCGACTGAATACGGCGTATCAAATCCTCCGCTGAATCGCACTGACGCACTTCGGGAGTCCAAAGAAGCCCCGAATACCCCATATTGACCATTCCGCGAATATAATCACGATGGTCATAAAGGTCACTGTAGAGCACGTACGGTATCGATGCCGCAAGCGCACCTGCAGAACGAACACATCCGTAGGTACGGCGTCCCGATTCGATGAACGGTGCCATATTTGCATGCATATACAGCGTGCCTAACAGACAGTGCATCTGCTCGCCGTCCAGTCCTGACGGAAACTCCGAAACTTCAGGAAAGGACCACGGAGTGTATATGAAGTCGGAATTGTCGCACTCATCAATCTTGAAACCACTGATTCCTTTATCCGCAAATTCCTTTTTATGGTGTGCGGAATAAATATCCACTGCCTCCGGCAACGAGTAATCCGGAACCAAACCGTTCCATACAAGATAGTCACCCGAATATGGCACCAGGTCTTCGTAGATATCGGAAGCACTGTTGACAAAAATATGCTCCCACAAATTAATTCGGAAATTCTTTTTTGCCAATTTCGCAACTACAACATCGGGATCGGGGAAATTCTGCTCATTCCAACGGTAGGAGCAGGAATATGCATGGGACTGCCAACCCGGCTCCAGACCGAAGACATCGCAAGGAAGGCCTTCATCACGAAT
>JBJEOD010000023.1:0-3812 GCA_051880535.1 Acutalibacteraceae bacterium
GGTCAGACTGTTCAACTTGGACGGTCAAGGTGTTCAGTTTTTCGCGGAATACTCATTGCGGAGCCACAAATGCCCCAACATTTACAAAAGAACCTTTTTTTGCTATATGGAATATATTACCCGTGTTTTGCTATGTAATTCTTGACATATTGCTGATTGGGTGGTAAAATTGTTAAGATAGGTCATTTGTTTGATAATATACAGCGTGCTCTGTATGTCAGGCATTTTACCCCTGCCGCGTGCCGGGCAGGGTCGGATATATCACGGGAGGTCCCGCGCGGATCCCGTTGCCTTTTTAAAGGAAAAACCGCGCGCGGGCAGGCGTAATGCCCGCCATAATATACAGGAGGTTAACAAAACTATGCCCAATACAGCGATATACATTATTTTAGCTGTTGTCGCCGTTGTGCTTGCAATAATCGGCTTTTTCGCCGGTTCCGCCTACCGCCGTAAGACCTCGGAGGCCGTTTTAGGCTCCGCGGAGGAGGAAGCAAAGCGCATACTGAGCGACGCTATGAAGAACGCCGAAGCCAAGAAGAAGGAGGCCTTGGTTGAGGCAAAGGACGAAATTTTCAAGCTCAGACAGGACGCGGATAAGGACATCCGCGAGCGCAGGAGCGAGGTTCAGCGTCAGGAGCACCGTCTCCAGCAGAAGGAGGAAACCCTCGACAGGAAAATCGACAATCTTGAAGCCAAGGAGGAAAAGCTCGCCGCGCGTTCAAAGGAAATCGATCAGAAGCTCGCCGATTGCGACAAGATTAAGCAGAGCCAGATGGAAATGCTCGAAAAGATTTCAGGCTACAGCAAGGAGCAGGCAAAGGCGCATTTGCTTGACCTGCTTGACGGGGAGCTGAACCACGAAAAGGCGGTCAAGATACTCGATTATGAGCAGAGATTAAAGGAGGATTCCGACCGTATTGCCAAAAGCATTATCGGTCAGGCGATTCAGCGCTGTGCCGCCGACCATTCCTCGGAGATGACCGTTTCGGTCGTCGCCCTGCCGAATGATGAAATGAAGGGAAGAATTATCGGTCGCGAGGGACGCAATATCCGCGCTCTTGAAACCGCGACGGGTGTAGACCTTATTATCGACGACACGCCCGAGGCGATTACCCTTTCAAGCTTTGACCCGATAAGGCGCGAAATCGCACGCGTGACCCTTGAAAAGCTTATACTTGACGGACGTATCCACCCCGCGAGAATCGAGGAAACCGTCGCTAAGGCGACTGCCGAGGTTGAGGCGACCATTAAGCAGGAGGGTGAGCGCGCTATGATAGAGGCGGGTATTCACAACCTGCACCCCGAGCTTATAAGGCTGCTCGGTAAGCTGCGCTACCGCACAAGCTACGGTCAGAATGTGCTTAACCATTCTCTTGAGGTTTGCCACCTTTCGGGACTTATGGCGGCGGAGCTTGGCGCCGACGTAACCCTCGCAAAGCGCGCGGGACTGCTTCACGATATAGGCAAGGCGCTTGACCACGAGCAGGAGGGCACGCATATCCAGCTCGGAGTTGACGCGGCGAAAAAATACCGCGAGAACGAGGCGGTTATCCACGCTATCCACGCCCACCACGGCGACGTTGAGGCAAAGACCGTTATCGCCTGCATTGTTCAGGCGGCGGACGCTATCTCCGCGGCAAGACCGGGAGCCAGACGCGAAAATATCGAGAGCTACATAAAGCGTCTCGAAAAGCTTGAAGAAATCGCAAATTCGTTTGGCGGAGTTGAAAGCTCCTACGCCATTCAGGCAGGACGTGAAATTCGCATTATTGTAAAGCCCGAGGCGGTTTCGGACGATCAGATGGTGCTTATGGCTCACGATATTTCCTCCCGCATTGAAAGCGAGCTTGAATATCCGGGTCAGATAAAGGTAAACGTTATTAGAGAAAGCCGCGTAGTAGATTACGCAAAATAATAAGCAAAAATTGAGGACTGCAAGCTCATTTTCGGAGCCTGCAGTCCTTTTTTAGATGTTAGACGGCGGCGGGAGCAAGCCCCCGCCCTACATTCAATTTTTCATTATTCATTAATACACTCTCTCGCGGGTTCGGGAGCTTCGGTCTCCTCGCCGCCCGATTTACCGTGGGTAATGGAAAGCTTTAACAGCACGGGGGTAATAAGCGCCGCTATCACAACGCAGAGAACTATAGCGGGAAAAACCGATGAATCTATGTAGCCGCCGTCAATTCCCTTTTGCGCAACCATTAAAGCCACCTCGCCGCGCGCCACCATTCCTATGCCCACCGTCAGCGATTCGCGGTTGTTCATTTTAGTGACCCTTGCGGCAAAACCGCACCCGACAATCTTTGTTAATACCGCCATTACCGCCAGCACCAGCGCGAAAACAATTATACTCCCGTTAATTCCCGAAAGGTCGGTTTTAAGCCCGATATTAGCAAAGAAAACGGGCGAAAATACAAGGTAGGACGCGGCGGTGATTTTCTTTGCCACATACTGTCTTGATTTGGTAAGGTTACAAAGAATCACACCCGCAAAATATGCGCCCGTAATATCGGCGACGCCGAACAGCCTTTCCGCACAGTAGGACATAAGAAAGCAGAATGCCAGCGCCCACACCGCGATACGTCGGCTTGTTTCGTGATGTACCGAGACCTTTTTGAAGACCTTGTATACAACAAAGCCCACAACAAGCGTAAATACGAAAAACGCAAGGATTTTAAGGACCGTAATCGCGGGGCTTACCGTGCTGTCACCCATTGCGGAAAGCACGCTTAATACTATAATTCCTATTATATCGTCAATAATCGCGGCGGAAAGAATGGTCGTACCCATACGGGATTTAAGCTTGCCCATTTCATTTAAGGTCTCGACCGTAATGCTTACAGAGGTCGCGGCAAACACAACCCCTACAAACGCCGCTTTAAGAAGCGAGATGCGGTCAAAGCCGTTCCCGAAAAAGAGATAATAAACGCCGCCGCACCCTAAAATGGGTACGAAGACCCCCATCACCGCTATTAAGCAGGCGGCGGGTCCTGTGCGCTTAAGCTCGTTAATATCGGTATCTATACCCGCTAAGAACATAAGCATTATAACGCCTATCTCGGCGGTTTTTACCAGAAAGTCCGACTGATTAAGCAGACCTATACCGCTGGGTCCCAGAAGAATACCCGCCAACAGCGCGCCTACCACCTGCGGCAGGTGAACGTGGGCGGTCGCTATTCCGAAAATTTTGGTGAACAGCAGAATTAAAGCCAAAGACAGTAGAAAGCTGTATGAATCCACATTAAACCCCTCTTAAACATTTTAATACACAATTTTATATTATACAGCATTAAAAGTCTTTTTCAAGAGAAAAATCGCAGAAATTTGTGTTGACAAAAGAAGAAATATAGTGTATCATTTATCTGTACTACTTGTGTTAGTACAGTTTATTATTATTTTCGGAGGTGCGTTATGCTTCAGCTGAATTATAAAAGCGGTGTTCCTATCTGCGACCAGATAGTCAACGGCTTTATCCGTATGAAGGCGCTGGGACTTTCAAAGGGCGGCGACCAGCTTCCGAGCGTGCGGCAGCTCGCCGTGGAGCTTTGCGTTAATCCGAACACAATACAAAAGGCTTATCAGATGCTCGAAGCCTCGGGGATTATATACTCCGTAAAGGGCAAGGGCTCATTTTTCTCAGATGACGCCGCGGCGGATATAGCCGTTATCAAGGCGGCAAAAAAGGACTTTAGGGCGGCAGTTCAGTCGGCTGTCGAGCTTGGTATGACCAAGGCTGAGCTTGACCGGATTGTTGCGGAGATTGCAGGAGACGGGGAGGTTGAAAAATGATAAAGGCCAGCGGACTCACT
>JBJEOD010000024.1:0-3809 GCA_051880535.1 Acutalibacteraceae bacterium
TATCCCTTTTATTCGCTAAAAGCGGTTTATTTACACTTATAACATAACAAAAAATCAAAGCAACTGCAAGAGGAAAAATGAAAATTATTTTTATTTATTTGACTTTTTTTCAAAAATAGACTATAATAATGAAAATAATTTTCATTTTGAGGTGTGAAATGGAATCTATTATACATAAAATCAGGAGTTTATATTCCTCAATGGGACCTGCCGAGAAAAAAATAGCCGATTATCTCCTTGCGGACACACAGGAAATAGTCAGCTGTTCAGTCACCGAGCTTGCCGAAAAATGCGGCTGCGGAGACGCGACGGTTGTGCGTTTCTCCCGTCGCTTGGGCTTTGAGGGCTTTCAGGCGCTTAAAATCGGTATTGCGGGCGAAATAGGCTCCACCTCGTCGGTAGGAACCGAGATTAAAAAGGACGACAGCTGCTTTGATATTTTTAAAAAGCGTATAAATGATATTTCACTGTCGCTTCAAAGCACAGAGAGCATACTTGATGCCGACAACCTTGAAAGGGCGGCGCAGATAATTATGAAGTCGCGCCGCGTGGCGGTTTTCGGGCTGGGCAACTCCGCCGCTATCGCTATGGACGCGGCGCACAAATTCCTGAGGCTCGGTCTTGACGCACAAAGCTGTACCGACAACCATATGCAGGCTATAATCGCCTCGCATTTGGACCGTCAGAGCGTGGCGATAGGCATTTCACACTCGGGCTCATCAAAGGACATTGTTGACGCTCTGCGGCTTTCCAAAATCGGCGGAGCTGCCACGATATGCGTGACAAACTTCGGCTCCTCGCCTATTGTTGAAGCCTCGGACATTGCGCTGTTTACAAAGTCAGAGGAAACTAAGCACTCCATTCTCGGAATGAGCTCGCGTATAGCACAGCTCACAATTTTTGACGCGATATACACATATATAGTAATACACTCCGACAAAGCAGCGGTGCAGGCTATCTACAATACCGAAATCGCTCTGCAAAATAAAAAATATTAAAGCTCTCTTGTCATAATTTCAGATTTTAGCTTAATGTCCATTCGGGATTCTCCAATCAAAATTTACCTTTATTCCAGTGATAACAGTACCGATTGCAAAACCTCCCCTATGCTTTCCCTGAAAACAAGGGTTGCCATACCGTCATACTGGGTTTCGTCGCGGTTTATAAGGACAATGCTTTCGCCCTTAAAATATCTTATAAAATTCGCGGCGGGATAGACTGCAAGCGAGGTTCCGCCGATTATTAGCATATCCGCCGACGAAATAGCGTCAATCGCTTCTTCGATAACCGACTGATTTAACGGCTCCTCATACAAAACAACGTCGGGTCTTACAATATGATTGCATTTTTCGCATCTCGGAATCTGCCCGCGAAGCGCTTTTACCTGCTCGTTCGGCATAACCGCTTTACAGGCGGTACAATAATGCTTTAGTGTTGTTCCGTGCAGCTCGATAACATTTTGGCTCCCCGCTCTTTGGTGAAGTCCGTCGATGTTCTGGGTTACAACCGCCTTTAGCTTACCCTGCCTTTCAAGCTCGGCTAAGGCTAAGTGCGCTCTGTTAGGCTCTGCCGTAGTATTTAAAAAATAATTATAATAAAAATCGTAAAACACGTCGGGGTGTGTTTCAAAAAAGCTGTGGCTTAAAATTGTTTCGGGCGACACCTTGTATTTCTTTACAGTATTATAAAGACCGTCCTCGCTCCTGTAATCCTTCATTCCGCTTTCGGTAGAAACGCCCGCGCCCCCGAAAAACACAATATTATCGCTTTTCCTTATCAGTTCAGCAAATTTATTGATTTTACTGTTCTCCATTTTAAAAGCCTCACAATTTTATTCTTCAACTTAAATATACGCCGCAAAAGGAAAAAAGTCAATTATTCGATTCGCAAAAATTATATAATTTTCAGAGAATTATCAAGTGTTAATATGTGCTTATATCTCTCGGTAGTATCAAAATATAATCCTAAATCCCGTTCGGGAATTTTGCGTATTTCTACGATTTATCAGAATCTAAATATAAGAAAAGACTGCTTGATTTAATGAATAATACTGGTCTGAGCCATAGGTCTTGCGGAGCTTTCTGCCACAATGAGCACAATAATAAAGCTTGAGCGTTGTTCCTCAAAATAAGCCATTACCTGCTTACTGATTATTGATGAATCGTCAAGAAGCAAAGCTCCGTCTTTTAATGTTTGAAAATCCTACAAATATGTGCTACAATAAATTATGCCTGATACAAAGTCGAACCCAAAAGGAAGCGAGGCCTTATATCCCGTGAAAAAAACACATAAAACGCCGCTTGCCGCCGTGACGGTGTCGGCGGCAGTTATAATCGCCTACATATTCCGTATAATCGACAAACAAGGAATCGCCGTGCAGCTTCTGGGCTTTATCCGCAGCGTAATTTATCTTACGCTTTTTATTGCGTGGGGCGTTTCGTTAAAGCTTCGTATTCAGCAAAAGCAGGTACGGAAATATATGCTCGCCGTTGATATGCTGATTGTATTCTGGGTTTTTATTCGTTCGTTGAAATTTTATATTGTATCCTCGCCTGCGGCGGCGCGGTACATCTGGTATCTTTATTATCTTCCAATGCTCTTTATACCTATGCTTGCAATGCTTTCTGCCCTCTCGATCGGTAAGCCCGACAGCTATAAATTGCCAAAACCGAGTCTGCTGCTCTGGATTATCCCGATGGTGCTTTTTGCACTTGTAATGACCAACGACCTGCATCAGCTTATTTTCACCTTTCCGTCCGGGCTTACGCCGTCGATGTGGTCGGACGATGAATATGCATATAATTTTCTCTTTAAAACAGTCTCGCTCTGGGAGGTTGGCTGTTCGGTCGCCGCCTTTATAATTATGGCGTTTAAGTGCCGTGTGCCCGGCAGTAAAAAATTCTTTTGGTTGCCGCCGGTTCCGCTTGCGCTTTCCGTCCTGTATCTGGCGCTGTACGGCTCCGGGTTTCATTGGTTATCTTATTTGTTCGGGGATACGACCGTCGTGCAAAGCCTTTTAATAGCCGCTGCCCTTGAAGCCTGTATTCAGCTTGGGCTTATACACTCCAATTCCCGTTATGAGGAGCTGTTTGACGCCTCGCTTGATTGCTCCGCGCAGATAGTTGACCGCGATTTTAACGTAAAATATGCCTCCCGCGACGCACGGCCGATTTCAAAGGACCTGATGCATGCCGCCGAGAAATCGCCGATAAAGCTTGAAGACGGTAATATACTCCATACCATGCCGATAAACGGCGGATACGCCGTTTGGACCGAGGATAACTCTGAGCTGTTAGCTCTGACAGAGGAGCTGGAGCTTATTAAGGAGGAATTAGAGGATCGCGGAAGTCTGCTCCGCTACGAATATGAGCACGGAAAGCGCCGCCAGGAGCTTGAGGAGCAGAACAGACTGTACGACCTTCTGCAATCCGTTACCCAAAAGCAGATAGACAGAATTGCTCTGCTTGTGGAAAACTATCGTAATGAGGAAAGAGATTCCGCCGCCTCAAAGGCGGTTTTAGCTAAAATCGCGGTGCTTTGCTGCTTTATTAAAAGGCGCAAGCATTTAGCGCTTTCGGCGTATAGGGATTACAGCATACCCTTGTCAGAGCTTAACGTTGCCTTCGGGGAATCTCTTCGTACCCTTGAGCTGCTCGGCGTAAGCCACAGCCTTTTCACCGACGCCGAGGAAATGCTTAACGGCTCGGACGCCGCCGCTCTCTACGACTTCTTTGAGGACGTGACCGAGGCAGGGCTTGAATGTCTTAAATCGCTTAATGTACGTGTGGCGCGCATAAACGGCCGTCTTC
>JBJEOD010000025.1:0-3797 GCA_051880535.1 Acutalibacteraceae bacterium
TAGTTGTTATCGCTTCGGTTGCGGGACTTGACGGCGGCGGTCACATTCTTTTCCAGTCAAGCCCTGTGCTTACAACCTTGGTATGCTTAGTAAAGGGCATTGCCGCCGGCTTTGTCGCAGGAGTTATTGCGAAAGCGCTTAAGAAAGTGAATTCTTATCTTTCCGTAATTCTTGCCGCTCTCGCCGCTCCAATTGTCAATACAGGTATATTTGCCGTATGCATGGTTCTCTTTTTCAAGGACACCCTTACAGTTTGGGCAAACGGCGCAAATTTAGCCTATTACATAATTTTCGGACTTATAGGGACGAATTTCTTAATAGAGCTTGTTTTAAACGCGGTTCTTTCCCCCGTGATTATCACGGTAGCCCGCGCGTTTAAAAAGAACTGAAAAGCATATAATGTACCGAAAAGAGCCGTAGGATTATCCCGCGGCTCTTTTTAATACGGAACGGACAGACGAGGACGTCCGTACACAAACCTTATTTGCCCGACGAAAATCATTTCAAATTATCGTCGTAATGCGCACGGTCGCCGCCTATAAATTTAGGTCTCACGCGCGCCGCCAAAACCGTCGCAGAGCCGATACGGTTGTTTTTAAGCCTTACGGGCACCGCCACCTTTTTAAGGTGCATACCTATCATTGTAAAGCCGATGTCAAGCCCAGCGTCGGCGCGGATTTCTTCCAATGCGACAGGCTCGGAAAACGTAGCATATGCCGCAGTAGCAAAGGAGCCGCCCGCTTTAGGCTGTGGTACGACATTTACAATATCGGCATAAGGTACCGCGGCGCGCTCGGTAATAATCGCGCGGTTTAAATGCTCACAGCACTGCGCGGCTATGAATATTTCCTTTTCCTGTGCCGCCTTAAAAATACCGTCAAAGACCTCTTTTGCGGTATCGGGTGAGGAATCAGTTCCTATGCGCGAGCCCAAAATCTCGCTTGTGGAACAGCCGACAACCAAAATCTGTCCCTTTTTAAGCCCTGCGGTCTCAATAATCTCGCAGGCGGCGTTATACGCCTGCTCTCTTAAATTATCACTCATAACAAACACTTCCCTGCTCTTTTGAATATATAATACCACTTTTATGCCTATAATCAAACAATTTTCGCAAAAAAGCTTGACTTTTTTTTCGTCTGATGATATTATACAATAAAATGCACTGATAAAGGAAAGTAGGTTTCGATTTTCTTTCAGAGAGTCTTCATCACGGCTGGAAGTGAAGATATGCAAAATCCTTTCCGAAGTTCCCTTTTGAGCAGCGCCGCTGAACGAGCTTTCCTGTAGGCGGCGACGGTTGGCACCGTTATAGCCTCGGGAGTGTTTGCTCTTTGAGCGAAAAAACGGGTGGTACCGCGGAGATTTTTATGCTTCGTCCTGTTATTAGGGACGGAGTTTATTTTTTTACGGAGGTCTATTTATGAAAGAAAAGCTTGAACAAATAAAAGCGGCTGCCGAAAGCGCCCTGAAAGCGGCGGCAGACGAAAGCGAAATTGAAAATTTAAGGGTAAAATACTTAGGCAAAAAGGGTGAGCTTACCGCAGTGCTTAAGCAGATGGGCTCCCTTTCCCCCGAGGAAAGACCTGCTATGGGTCAGCTGGTAAACGAGGCTAAGCAAAGGCTTGAGGGGCTTATCGCCGAAAAGAAGACCGACCTAAAGGCGAAAGCGACCGAGTTAAAGCTTAAAGCTGAAACTATCGACATTACTATGCCCGCAAAAGAGGTAAAAACAGGCGGACTTCACCCCCTAAACCACGTTGTAAACGATATGATTGACATTTTCCAGTCAATGGGCTTTGACGTTGTGGACGGCCCCGAGGTTGAGACCGACCACTACAATTTTGAGTGCTTGAACGTTCCCGCCGACCACCCCGCCCGCGATATGCAGGACACATTTTATCTCGGCGAAAATCTGCTTTTAAGAACCCAGACCTCCGCCGCGCAGATTAGGACTATGGAAAACCGCAAGCCGCCTATCCGCGTTATCTGCCCCGGCAGAGTTTACAGAGCCGACGAGGTGGACGCAACCCATTCCCCCGTTTTCCACCAGCTTGAAGGGCTTGTGGTGGACAAGGGAATTACTATGTGTGACCTTAAAGGCGTGCTTGAACAGTTTGCGCAGGAGATTTACGGAAAGGACACCAAGGTGCGCTTCCGCCCCTCCTTCTTCCCCTTTACAGAGCCCAGCGTTGAGGTTGACGTTTCCTGCAGCGAGTGCGGCGGAAAGGGCTGCCGTGTTTGCAAGGGCGCGGGCTGGATTGAAATTTTAGGTGCGGGTATGGTACACCCGAACGTGCTTCGCTCCTGCGGCATAGACCCTGATGTTTATTCGGGCTTTGCGTTCGGAATAGGCATTGACCGTATCACCACAACCCGCTACAAGATAAGCGATATTCGTCTTCTCTTCGAGAACGACAAGCGTTTTCTCGAACAATTTTAAGGAGGGACAGTAATGAAAATTTCACTTAACCATTTAAGAAATTACGTTGATATAAACGTTTCACCCGAGGAGCTTTGCGACCGTATGGTAATGGCGGGCTTTGAGGTTGAGGACATAGAGAAGCAGGGCGAGAACATTAAGAACGTCGTCGCCGCGAAAATTCTCAAAATCACACCCCACGAAAATTCCGACCATTTGCAGATTTGCCAAATGGACGTAGGTGCTGATGAGCCTGTGCAGATTGTAACGGGAGCGCAGAACATTCACGAAGGTGATTACGTCCCCGCCGCGCTGGATAACAGCTACCTTCCTAACGGCGCACACATCGTTGCGGGCAAGCTTCGCGGAGTTGAGTCTAACGGTATGCTCTGCTCGGGCGGCGAGCTTTGTCTTACCGAAGACGACTACGAAGGCGCCGAGGTAAACGGAATACTTATTTTAAAGTGCGAGCCGACGCCGGGTACCGATATGCGGGAGGTTTTAGGGCTTAACGATTATATAATCGACTTTAAAATCACCGCCAACCGTCCCGACTGCAACTGCTTTTTAGGGGTTGCAAAGGAGATTTCGGTGGTATTAGGCACAAAATTTTCCGCGCCCAAGCCCGAATATAAAACCGTCGGCGGGAATATATCTGATTATATAGGCATTGAGGTTCGTAACTTCGACCTATGCCCCCGCTATATCGGCAGAGTGGTTAAAAACCTGCGCATAAAGGAATCCCCCGACTGGATGAAAAAGGCTATCACCGCCGCGGGTATGAGACCTATTAATAACATTGTCGATATTACAAACTATGTTATGCTTGAAACGGGACAGCCGATGCACGCCTTTAACTACAACGATATCAGGGGTCACAAAATAATCGTCCGCAATGCCGAGAACGGCGAGAGCATTACTACAATTGACGGCACCGAGCATAAGCTGACGCCCGATATGCTTGTAATCGCCGACGGTGAACAGCCCTCCTGCCTTGCGGGAATTATGGGCGGTAAGGAATCCGAGATTGAAAGCGACACCACCGATTTATTCCTTGAATCAGCAAAGTTCCGCCGCGACAATATCCGCCACACAGGACGCGCCTTAGGTATCCGCACCGAGGCGAGCGGCCGCTATGAGCGCGGGGTTGACATTATGAACGTCGAGTACGCCTCCGAGCGTGCGTTAGAGCTTATTTACGAGCTTGACGCGGGCGACATTATCGACGGTGCAATTGATCTTAACAACGGTCTGCCCGAGGAGCGGGTCATTAATGTCACCACCGATAAAATAACGGAGCTTATCGGTGTAGATGTTCCCGACGAAAAAATTGTTTCAATTTTAAACAGCTTAGGACTTCTCACCAATGCTAACGGCA
>JBJEOD010000026.1:0-3796 GCA_051880535.1 Acutalibacteraceae bacterium
AGGCACTGCCCTGTCCGTAAACGCTTTCTACGCCGATCTCGCCCTGCATAATATCCACAACCCGTTTTACAAGAGCTAATCCCAAGCCGTTGCCTTGTGTTGAATGGGAGGTATCGCCCTGATAGAATTTATCAAAAATATAAGCGCCGACTTCAGGCTTCATACCGCAGCCTGTGTCGTAAACCTTTACGGTTGCATACTTTTCGTCAGCAGTAAGCTGTACTCCGACGGTACCGCCGTCGTCGGTAAACTTAAAGGCATTTGAAAGCAGGTTGTTCCAGACAAGGGTGAGCAGTTCTGCGTCCGCGCGGATGCTCGCCCCGTCAGGTATGTCGGTTTCAATATCGATATTCTTTTTCTCCCATACATTTTCAAACTGCAACAGACATTCGGCAAGCTGTTCACTGAGGTCATAATCCTTAACGGTAGGAAATATCTGTTGATTTTCCAGCTTGTTCAGCTTCAGTATGTTTGTAATCAGATGCGCGAGCCGGCGGCAGGCGTCGCTTATGGATTTTGCATATTCAATCCGTTTTTCTTCTTCCAGCCCCGGTCGCTGGAGCATTGTTCCGTAATTCTGCATCACAGCAAGCGGAGTTTTTAACTCATGCGACACGTTGGAAATGAAGTCTGTACGCAGAGTTTCCACGCCGGAAAGTTCTTGTGCCAGTGCATTGATACTCTCTGAGATTTCACCAAACTTGCTGTATCTTCCTGCAATAAATGATTCGGAAACTCTCGCATTGTAGTCACCGTTTGTCAATCGGTCGAGTACCTCCTGTATTTCTTTAACAGGACGGTCAACCGTAAATTTGCGGCGAATAGCATCTCCAACCGTAAAAAGCAAGGTGATCAGCAGGACATTGATAAATGTAATAATTGCCGCAGAATGAATCTGCTCCTCATTAATTTCTCCGACATTTCGGAAAAACAAAAGAAAAGAAACCGTGATGACAAAAGCACAGAGCAAAAAATAGGCCAAAAAGGTGATGATATAGGAATATAGACCTTTCAAAAATTTCATTTCAATACCGCCTTATAGCCGAGTCCGTGAACGGTGACAATTTCAAAAGAATCACAGCCGCTAAGCTTACTGCGCAGCTTGGTCATATATACATCTACCGCGCGGGGGGCGGTTTCAGTATCGGCATTCCAGAATTCGTCCATTAACTGCTGTCGGGTAAAGGTTTTCTTAGGGTAAGACAAAAGCTTGTATAAAATATTGAATTCCCGCATAGTAAGCTGTATTTCCTCGTCGCGTAAGTATGCGGTGTGCTCGTCGGCGTCCATGGTAAAATCGCCGACCTCAAGCCTGCGGCTGGAAGCGATTTTGGAACGGCGGAGCAAAGCACCTATACGCAAAAAAAGCTCGTCGAGATCTATGGGCTTTACCATATAATCGTCTATACCGATGCGAAAGCCGCGCTGTTTGGAGGCGATGTCGTCACGGGCGGTCATAAACAGAATCGGAATATCCTCATCAAGCGAACGAACCGTTTTCGCAAACTCAAAGCCGTCTGTTCCCGGCATCATAATATCAGACACAATTAAATCAAAGGTTTTATCGTACATAGCGTCATAAGCGTCGGCGGCGTTAAGACACCCGGTCGCCTCGTAGCCACTGTTATTCAGAAATGTGCATACAGTACGGTTTAAATCCGAGTCATCTTCTACTACCAATATCTGAAACATAGTGTTGAAACCTCCTTAATTTGATTTTATTATATATCATAAATGTTAAAGTTTTGTTTACGTTTTCTCTTTTTTTTAATTTTTATAAAAAAAGCGGAGCAATATCGCCCGATATGCTCCGCTTACCTCCATGATTGGAATTATACCAAACTTGTTTTTTTGAGAAGCGCATTGCTGATTGCACCGAGCCCAAATGCAAACAAGGCACCTCCCACAAGACACAAAAGGACATTCATAATTGTTGAGCCGAGAGGAGTAATCATAGAAGCCATCATAAAAAGCAGCATACCCGCTGCGAGAGAGCCACAAAGCGCCAACCATGCCTTCCGCTTTGCCGCCACGCTGACAAGCACAAAATCTCCTTTGCTTTATTTTCAGCACCTATAAATGGCAAAAGCGAGACAAGAATTTTCATTGTCTCGCTTGCCTTTCGTGGGTTATTTCTTTAAGTTTGCCATTGTTCTGTTGTCCTTTTCATTGATTTGACAGTTTTTATTGATTGCCCATAATTTTATCGCTGAGCTTCATAATCTGATCCGCATACTTACTTCTGCGGCTGTTAAGTATTCCTTTATAGATGGGATAGTTGATAATTGCCATAAATAAACCTATAATACCGATGATGATGCCCGGAGCCATTGTGTTGCTCATGCCGAGGGTGGTGCCGATATCGGTCATCACAAGGCTCATACCGCAGCCCATGATAATAGCGCTGACAGCGCCGAATATGTAGGAAAATACATTTGCCGGACGTTTCACCTTGGCGTCAAGCTCTCTAAGCGCGTCAAGCTGGGTATGTTCCTTTTCGGTGTACTGGGTACGAATCTTCTGTACCAAATATGCCTGATCGTTTCTGTTCATAATCGTTACCTCTTTCTGTTTTGTTTTTTGTGAGTACATCATACATTGCTTATGTTGGAGAAATGATTCGGAAATGTTTGAGTTTTATTAATTCAAAGCATTTTACAGCATCGGTGCAAAAATACGAACCACCGCACGGATAAACCTTTGAATCAGATTGGTTTTCATCATATCGGGCGTTATCCTGATACTCTTTTCAAAAGCAGCCTCGACGTCCTTTTTCAGGGCGCCGATGGCTTCACACCGATACATCCACACACCGTTTTCAAAGTGATGAACAAGACTGCGGTAATCAAGATTTATGGTGCCGATCATAGCGTATTCATCATCGGCAAGGTAAGATTTTCCCATTCCACTTCTTTTTCGTTTATATGATACCGATATATTCGTTTCATACTGCACCACCTTAAATGCTGAAAAAGCGAGACGGCGTTTCATCGCCTCGCTTCCAAACATTTTTATTCTTCTTCTGTGATCGAAACGGTATATTTTCCGTCAAGGCCTTTGGATTTCAAGAAAGCATTAAACTCATCTGCGAGAGATGCGGCGGTATAGCTTTCGTGCTCTGCTTTGATATGAGGATTTACGTGTGCATTCGCACGGGCAACCGCTTCCTGTGTCTGGGCGTGAATCTTCGCAATCTGTGCGGCGGTATTGTGAGGCGCTGCCTTTGCGCCGCTTTTTATGTTCTCAACAACAAGATTGTACTTTGCCTTAACGCCCTTTGTATGGAGGAACTCTACGAACTCCTTATTATCCTCCGCAGACTGCGCCTTCACTGCTTCAAAATTTGCTTTGTCTGCTTCGTGCTGCTGATGTGCAGACTGTCCCATGTTTTCAAAAGCAACTTTGAATTTTGCACCGATGCCTTTGGTGTGCAGAAATTCGCCAAACTGCCGATTGAGTTCCAGCATTTCCTGTTCGATATCCTGCCCCGTTTTAGTTCTGTTTTCCATTTGAATCAATCTCCTTCTATAAGTTTTATTGTTATATGCAGCTTTTCGTTTTGCCTTATGCTTTAATATTAAGATACGGTTGTTTTTGAAAGGTTTGAGAAATGTTTGAGAAGTATTAAAATGAAAAAAACCACTGATTTTTCACCAATGGGTTTCAGAACTATCTTATTAATGCTATTAGGTATAAATTAAACAGGTATACCCGTTTGTTGTTGGGGAAACTCAAAATCGTCTTAGTGTAAAATAAATGTAGGAAAAATAGTACAAGAGTATGCCAAAAAGTGTTT
>JBJEOD010000027.1:0-3793 GCA_051880535.1 Acutalibacteraceae bacterium
CTTGAAATGCAGGACAAATCAATAGAGACAGCAAACCGTCTGCCTGATACAGTTATAAATAGGCAAATGGTACTTTCTAATATAATTATGCCTATGAACAAGCGCAAAGAAAAGCAACAGGAATGCGTATTTTGCAATTTTGAGGTGATGATGAATCATATTTTATGGCTAGGCGGAATTTCGCTCGGTAGAAAAGAGTTTTCAAAGGCTATTGATATTTATAGCAGAGCAATAATTATTATAAATAATATTGGGAACGAGGGTTTCTTTTTACTTAAATCTGCTGGTGCTTATAATGGTCTTGCTATGGCATATTCCTCAATTGGCGAGGTAGATAAAGCCTATGAAAATATTGAGAAGGTTATCGAATGTTATGTTGGTTTTGAAGAAGTTTTAAAATGCGGAAAATATTCTTACAAAACGCCAGTACTTGATATGCTCCGTTTTAGTCGAGATAATTTACACGCAAACTCAACCGTAACCGAGTTTGAAGATTGGTACGCAAAAATGGAACACGATTATAAAAGTTACTTTGAGGCAGTAATAAGAGATGATCGTTTCCCTGTGCTTCGTGAAAGGGTTAAGAAAACACTAATATAGCTTTGAAACTTGGCATCAATGAAACGACGGTAAAACAGCGTTTGTTTTCTGCACGAAATACAGTAAGACGTGAGGTTGAAACTATGAGTGAAAGGAAATTATCTTTAAAGCCTGTTTCATTGGCTTTTATAGGAACAGGTAACCCAACAGGAAATGATCCGAGAACAAAGGCAGAACGCATTTTATCCCAAAATATAGTTTACGCTTGCAAGGATAAGGCAAAGAGCGCGAAGGAATTATCGGAAGAGTTATGCGTTCCTATGCCCTATATTGAGGATGAACTTGATATTCAAATCAAAGGAGAAAACGGCAGTTACGGACTTCTTAGAAAAGAGGGAGAAAAGTATATAGCCAATGTAATTATCGTTGACAACAATGAATTTGATGAAGTCGGAGAAATTTATACTAAACATTTAGATGAACTATGCGACAAACTTAAAAATCACTTGAATGAAACAAAGGAAAACTTTTTAAATTTCCCGTATTTGAGTCCGCAAACAGACTTAAGATTTATTCTTTGGACGCTAATAAGTGAATCTGTGTGGTTTATAAAAGAGCGTGTCGATGATATACTCGAAGAAAAGTTCTTTAAAGATGTAAAATTGCCGGAGAGAAAGTTTACAACGGTTGCTGTTGCAGTTGAAAACGGCATGCCATACGGCGGTCGGTTTTACGGTTGTGACGGAAATGAGACAAGAGATTTTTGCGGTTATTCTTATGTTTTCATTCGCAATATCTACGGCAATAGAATTGACAGACATTTTTATGCAGGTCAGGATATAACTAATGATGAAAAAATGAATATCACATTAAAAGCAATCGGTGGAATGCCTGTAGGCAACCTGACCGAAAAGCAAAAAGAAATTGCAGCCAAAGCAATCGAATGCGGATTTTTAAGAAAATCGGGAGATATTTTAGAACCGCAAATAGTTACTATTGAGTTTAAGGAATGGGAGAAATATCGAAATCTTCTTCGCGGATATTATGATTCTGTTGAAGATATTTGTAATGAAATTGCTGTTGAGCTGCATGATTATATGGTGTTACATATTCAAAAACATCTGCTTAATGAATATAAATCATATAATTTGCTGGTTTCCGGAATAAATGTTTTGAATGATTTAATTGAAAAATGTATTGCCGAAAATATTTTAACAGAGCCGGAAAAACGAGTTGGCCCGGAAGGTGTTCTGTTAGTTGTTGAAAAATAATTAATGATTTACTATGAAAACAAATAAGAAGCCACAAAAACAAGGCAACAGAAATAACCCGTCTATCGGCGGGGTGGATAGAAGTATGTGAGGAATAGATTAAACTACCACAGGAACGGCTGTAATATCAACACCTAATTCGCTCAGTTTTTTAAGATAAGAATTAATTTTCTTTTCGCGGTTGAATCTGTTGTAGAAATCTGCGCCCAAATCACAATAAGGCTGGTTGTTTTTTAGCATATGGTAAATGGCAATAAGTAGAGACTTCTTCCTATCTTGTGTAAACCTCCGAAATGGTATAGAATAGAAATATCATTTTGGAGGTTAAAAATATGCCAAAGTACAAAGACAGTCCGGAGGTACGGGCAGCAAAAAAAGAGAGAAAAGAAAAATTACGAGAGTTTTTGTCCCTGCTTGAAGTAGAGGACATGAGCGACTTACGGTCGGTATTCAAGGAGATGGTGGGTGAGGTTCTCGAAAACGGACTTGAAGCGGAGCTCGACGATGAGCTCGGCTACAGCAGGTACGACTATCGCAACAAGGATACCGAAAACAGCAGAAACGGACACAGCCGAAAAACAATGAAAACCAGCGCCGGAGAGGTTGAAATTGCAGTACCGCGCGACCGAAACGGTGAGTTTGAACCGCGGCTTGTAAAGAAGAATGAAACAACACTCAGCGGGGATATAGAAGAAAAAATCATATCTATGTACGCTAAGGGCATGACAACGAACGATATATCTGCACACATTGAGGATATATACGGGTTGGAAGTGTCGGACAGCCTTGTCAGCCGTATAACGGATAAAATCCTGCCGGTGGTAAAAGAATGGCAGCAGCGACCGCTTGAGAGTATTTATGCTGTAGTCTTTATGGACGCAATTCACTATCACGTCAGAAGCGAAGGGCGTATTGTGAAAAAAGCCGTATACATAGCAATCGGAATCAATATGGACGGAATCAAAGAAGTTCTCGGAATGTATGTAGGAGAAAATGAAAGCGCAAAATACTGGCTTTCAATACTTAACGGGCTGAAAAACCGCGGCGTGGAAGATATACTAATCACCTGCATTGACGGTCTTACCGGATTTCCCGAAGCTATATCTGCGGTATATCCGAAAACCGAGGTTCAGCAGTGCATTATTCATCAGATACGAAACAGTACGAAGTATGTTTCATACAAGGATATAAAAACGCTTATGTCGGATTTGAAAAAGGTTTACGGTGCCGTGGATGAAGAAACGGCGCTTTATGAGCTTGAGAATTTTGCCGCAAAATGGGATGCCAAATACCCGAAAATTTCGGTCTCTTGGCGGGCACACTGGGCGGAGCTTTCCTCCTATTTCAAGTATCCGCAGTCGGTCAGAACGCTCATCTACACCACTAATGCAATTGAGAATTTCAACCGCCAGTTACGTAAGGTGACAAAAAGCAAAGCGGTATTTCCGAACGATGACAGCCTTTTAAAAATGCTTTATCTCGCCCAAATGGATATTACCCGAAAATGGACCGGCAGACGCCGTGATTGGGGCGAAATTCATTCGCAACTGGAAATTTTCTTTGCGGATAGACTGCCACAGTAGCAGAAATTCCGTCGCCTGTCAAGGGTATATGAACGGCTGCCGTAAGCAGCCGCCCTTGACATGCCCCGTTATTTCTGCTAATATGCAATTACGGGCGGTAAACCGTCTTGCGACTTTCCCGCCCGATCACCATTCTGTATTTTATGCCATTTTCCGTGTTTACACAAATCATGAAAAAGAGCCAATAAGTATTGAGTGCGCCACCGCCATTGCCGCAATTTTAGAATTACGGCGAAGTTTAATTCTTTGGTATTGCGCGTAAAAGAAGGTGCCTTTGTGTTTAGAAGCTCCGTGAGCACATTGAATTAATGTTGTTTTGAGAGTGGCATTGCCTTTCGTAGTTCTGCCACTGCGGCTTTTTCCTGCACTTTGGTTGTTTCCGGGTGCAACGCCTGCCCA
>JBJEOD010000028.1:0-3784 GCA_051880535.1 Acutalibacteraceae bacterium
GGGCTGGGAGCCCACTGAAGAAGATTTGAACTGCGGTTGGAGCGATGAATATATAGAATGGTAAATTATTAAAATAAATATAGGCAATTGTAAAAGTCCGCAGTAAAAACAAATGGCGGCTATAAGCGACGGTGATATGGATCTTACATTCTTATACTGGCTTATTCCCGTTGCTGTTGTTGTATCAGCGGCAGGCGCGGTTCTTATTGTGTACTTTGTAAGGAAGAAACGCAAGTAATAGAATTGGTGTGACGCGGTCATTCAACACCGCGGTTCACCGCATATTAATTTAGTTTAATCGTATAAGGAGATGGTTGTTTTATGAATTCAAAATCTAAAGAATTCGATATTCCGCTTATTCATAAGCGTGTGGAACCGAAAGCTATTGTGAGTCTGAATAAAGACCCTGCCGCTTTTCAGGGATATTCCGTTCAGAAAATCTCTGATATACAGTTTCCGATTATTCTCAGAGATGAAGAATTGATAATTGATTTCGGTGATCATTATACGGGATATCTGAATATCGAGTTAGAGAATGCAGATGATTTTTGGATAGCCGACGCACCTGTGAATTTTAATTTCGATTTTGCGGAAATGCCGATCGAATTAAATGAAGGAATTGAATTTCCGGAAAAAGCTCTTTCCTGCGGCTGGCTGCAAAAGGATTTTAAATCTGTCAGACTTTTACCGTATAAGGGCAGCCTTGAAAGACGGTATTCTTTCAGATATATGAGGATTAAAAGAAGCGATACGGTCAGATTTGCCATAAAAATCACAGCACTTTATATTGACAGCGTTTCTTCTGTTGTTCTTGAAAGCGTACCTAAGCTTAAAACAGGCGATGATTTGATTGATAAAATAGATTATATGTGTCTGAAAACCTTAAAGGAATGTGAGCAGGAGGTTTTTGAGGACGGACCTAAAAGAGATCAGCGGCTTTGGATTGGCGATTTGCGTTTGCAGGCACAGTTGGATTATCTGACCTTTAAAAATACAAACCTAATCAAAAAATGTATTTATCTGTTTACCGACCATTTGACCGGTGAGGGATTAGTCCCTTCCTGCGTATTCCCCGATACACCCCCGTATGTTGACGGCAGATGCGTATATCTTGATTATTCGCTGTGTCTGGCCTTGTGCCTGTACGATTATCTTCAGAATACCGGCGACGCGGATTTACCCGAAGAACTATATGATGTTGTACTCCGGCAAATCAGATATGTTGACAGATATTTGAAATCGGATCGTGAAAATATTAACGTAAGATTTTTTATTGACCACGGCAAATATGATAAAACGGTTGCCGTTCTGGGTTATTTCGGCTATGTTTTGCATCATACGGTTTATTTGGCTGAAAGACTTGGCAAAAATACTTCCGAAATAAAATCTATGATTTCGGATACTGAAAAATATTTAAGAGAATATTATTCAAAAGAAAAAGGGCTGTTTATTTCGCCCAACGGTGAGATTTCATGGCATTCGCAGATTTGGGCGTCTCTTTCCGGATGTGTATCTTTGGAAACGGCAAAAAGTGTTCTGAAAAAGACAGCCGAATGCGATCCTGAAATTCGACCGTCCACGCCTTTTATGACGCATTATTATTTAGAAGCACTCTATAATTGCGGTTTTGACGGTGTTGCAAAGGATTATATAAAGCAATATTGGGGTGCTATGCTCAAAGCAGGTTTTGACTGCTGTCCCGAGTGTTTTATGCCCGAAAATGATCGGTATTCACCTTATTCGGCGCCTGCGCTTAACAGCGCGTGTCACGCCTGGAGCTGCACTGCGGCGTATTGGATAAGAAAATATCATTGTTAACAGGTTTTAAAACAAAATAAAATAGGCAATTGTAAAAGTCCGCAGTAAAAACGGAGTGCGGGCGGAAATCCGAAGCTCCAACCGCAAGGTTAAAAAAAGAGCATAACAACAGAAACGACCGGAAGTCGCTTTAAAAGAAAATATAGTAATTATTTGTTAAGCAATCAGCTTACGGACGCTTTTAATCAAATCGGGTTTATGCAAAGCGTCGGCAAGCAAAACGCCGACAAGCTGAACAATACCGGAAGAAAGATGTCTGTTTTGAGCGAAAGTGTATTAAAGGTTTTTCTGTGAGCAGTCTGAAAGGTATCTTTTAAAAGATTGATGGTGCGATGGGCAGTTACTCTCGTGCGGTAAAGATTGTCCCAGTGTTCGGTATCTCGTGGGATACCGGGATAAAGCCTGAAATCCTTATCGGGGTAAGTGTAAACACATTTACCGTAAGAGGAATCGGTACAAGGATGTTCACAGGTACAAATTCTGGTTGTTCCCTGCTGTACGGATTTCGGGCACACCCACTTGAAACGGACAGAGCGGTTTTTTCCGCCGGATTTTCCTATGAACCTAAACGGCGCACCGTCTATAGGACAAATCGGAGTTCCGCAGGAATTAAAGTGTGCGTCGGAAGTTTTAGAATTTCGCTGATTCATTGGAATACAGGCACGACGGAAATTAAATTCGTTTTTAAGTAAGTAATAATTGTCATAAGAGTCAAAGGAGGAATCGCCGATGAAGGTGGAAAAGCTTATGTCGGGATGAGCGGAGAAAAAGTCTGAGAGAACAGGCTTTAAGGAGACGGAATCACCGATTTCCTTGTCTGCGTCCGGGTTATCGGTTTTAGAGGAAACAACCTGAGGGTGAGCCTTTTTAAAGGCGTCGTCAAAACAGGAAATATGCCTGATTATGCCCAACCCGTTAGTGACAATCCCCGCTTTTAAAGCGTAGCAGTAATGCCCGTTAATATATTGCTGACGAACATCGGGATTTGCTTTTGCGGAATCGGGAAGCAGACTGTATACCCCTTTATAGGGGTTGAAATCGGGATTACCTTTAGATAGCTTTTTAGCTTCTTTTAGCTTTGAGTTTAAAAACTTTGGGTTGTTTTCGGAAACGTTAGCTTCAATACCTGTTGTGTCGTAAATAAGATAGTCGGCTTTTTTCTCGCTGATTTCACGGTAAATAGGTTCAGTCATATCAACCAACCGTTCAAATACTTTGACAAGACATTCGCAGTAATCCTGTTTGAAACGAGTAAGGCGGGAAGCGTCGGGAACCTTTGAAAATCCACAAAATTCACGAAGCTCTTTACTGCATTTCAGAACGGCAATCAATTGAACATCTGTTGTTAATCCGAGAAGCTTTTGCAGTATTAAAGCGCGCAAAATGCTTTCAAGATGATAAATATGCTTTCTGCCCGTTCGACCGTAAAAGGCAGATGTAAATTCACAAGGAATAAGGCGGTCAAAATCAATGTGCTCCTCCAGCAGCGTAATTAATTCCGGTTTCTTTTCTTCTATGGAGTAGAGCACCCCGTTGTAGATGTCGAAAAGCGACATTTGCACGGCTTTATTTCGCATGATTTTTTCTCCGTTTCTTTGGTGTTTTTGTTTTTTGTTCAATACAATTTTACCATAAAAACGGAGAAAAATCAGTAGTTGTAAAAGTCTTTTAAGCCTTTATTTCAGCGGCTTTTCAGACTTTTACAATCGACTAATTAAAATAAATACAGAAGGAGAAAAAACAATGCGAAAAAAAGTGATTTCAGTATGCTTGACACTGATTTCAACTGTCATACTGCTCGGAATGATGCTCTCCGTAACTGTTTTAGCATGGGAGGGACCTTCGCTCCCGGTATATTATGATTATTCATGGAGCAGCCTGTCCGGAGAAACGGGCATTGAATGTGGAGAAAATGCTTTTGTGATTCATACAAAAGCCGGAACACACGATGTTTCCCTGTATGTAA
>JBJEOD010000029.1:0-3777 GCA_051880535.1 Acutalibacteraceae bacterium
CAGCCTTCGCGAACCTGAAAAGTTCGGTTCATGGGTTTGCTCTATTGCAAAAAACTGTGCAAGAAATCTTATAGTGCACTACAAAAATGCTTCAGCCGATATAAGTCTTCATCTTCTTGAAAATAAAGTCTTTTCGGATACCAAGGATAACGGACTTTTAGAAATGCTTGATATCGACCGCATTGCCGAGCAAGAGCGCGATGAAAAGCTGAAAGAAGCCGTTGAAGCGTTAAGTGAAAAAATCCGTATAACTGTTAAACTGCATTACTTTCAAGGCCTTTCGGTAGAAGAAATTTCGATTTATCAGAACATACCGATTGGGACCGTTAAATGGCGCCTTAATGAAGGACGAAAACAACTCAGAAAGGAATACGGTGTTATGACTAAATTCGATGATAATATGACATTTGTACAGAAGGTAATGTATCAGGTTGAACAGTTGAAATTGTGGTCTCTTAAGAACGATAAATCGGGCTTTGAAAAAGATTATCGCAAGGTGCTAAAAAATGTTGAAAAGTTAGAGGAATCGGTAGACAAGCATCATGCTCTTGCTGACGTTCTTATGAGGGGTTATTGGTGGCTGCCCGGCGAGAAAAATGATGCAACATTTAATAGAATAAAAGAATCTGCCGAAAAAAGCCATAACGAAGATGTTATGCAATCTGTCGTAAGTTATGAGATGGATAAATTTAATGGGCAAGAAAGAATAGATTTCTTGCTTAATACTAAAATACCATATATTCAAAAAATCGGATTTAATAAAACCTTGGGCTATTGCTGGTTTTGGCTTGGATATTATTACATAGAAGCAAAACAGTTTGAAGATGGTATTAATTCATATAAAAAAGTTCTTAATATTCTCGACGAAAATGATATTTACTATGCTAATGCTTTATCGGCAATTGAAGTTGAGGCAAAGGCCTTAAAATCGGTTGTGAAAAATCCGAGGAATGTCGCAGTTTGTGCTACAGCGGAATCCTTCAAGCTTATTGATGGTAAAATATATTTTTGGCAGCAACCTGGTTATTCACGAAATAATGTATTAGACTGTGCTGTGTTTTGGAATTGCAGTGCTTGTGATAATCTTATGCCCGACGAAAATATGAAGGTTGGCGAAAAAGTGCTTTCGTCCGACGGGAAAATTACTATGTATTGTAAGGAAAAAGGTCTTACCGTAAAGACTTGCACCGCAGATTTTGAAAATTGTATGAGCGTCTTTTTCGATTTTGATGAGAAATTCTACGGTTGCAGCTATTGTGAAACGCTGTTTTGCCCGGGTATAGGTATTGTAAAGCAGTCGGTTGTCGGAAGACACGGTTTAAGGGTGTGGGAGCTTAAAAGCTATAGGATAAACGGCGGTAAAGGTATACTGCCTTTTGCCAAAGGCAACAGATGGGACTATACCTGTGACGGTGAGGAAGGGCTCAATTATGCGGTTCAAAATTCCTTTGAGGTAATCAGCGTTACGGAAGATACGGCAATTCTCAAAAAATATTCTATAAGCGAGATTTTAGGGTACAAAGAAGATACCTGGGCGGGAAATATGCTGAAAGCCCGTAAAGAATATTGGAGTGCTGAAAAAGAAACTCTTAATGATGTTCTTGACTGTTTCCCGAAAGCCGAAGCTTTAGCCGAAACCAAACGCCAAAAATTACATACAGCAATTGCGAAAAAGGTAATGCAAAGGATATTTAAAACCGATAGCTCCTTTAATCCTGATTATATTGAAAAGGGCCGTTGGAATTTCTTTAATGTTTATGAGCTTCAAAACAGAAGCAACAAAATCATCCTCAATGAAAACCGAGAATACTGTTTTGAATTGAAAAATGACATGCGATACTGCGGCGATGAAGGATATAAGGCATTGTACAGTTGGTTATACTCTATGCTTTACGAAAGCGTGGGAGCGGTATGGTCAAATGACTGGACGGTAGGCTATCATTCGGAACAAAAACGGATGGTATATGAAAATAGTATTGAGGTAGTTTTTGATGTTTTAGAGGACGATACTGTTACCGTAAAATCAGGTATCTATGAAAATTGCCGACATATCCATTTAACCGTAAAAGGCTATAACGGCGGTATGAATTACTGCAACGGAATAAAGGATTATTGGTTTGCGCCAGATGTGGGTATTGTAAAGTTTTTGACTACTTATAATAACGACACTCTTAAAACAATTTGGGAGCTTACCGACTATAGAGGAACAGGATGCGGGTATTTCCCTGTGGAAGACGGATTGTTCCGTAAATATGAGCCCACCGATATCGGTAACGGTTGGCATGCCGCTGTTGAGTATACATTTGATAGCGATGAAAACGGAACTGTAATATTTCGTAACGCTTTAGGTACACAAGACCGTAATAATTACGAGGCTGATATGGCAAAGGTTGAAAAGAATTAGTTTATGCCGCCTGTGTTATGCAGGCGGTTGCATATTTGTTATGTTCGGCAATTACAAAGTGTTGAATCAAGTTGGAAAACCAATGATACAAAACAATACAGCACCGTATGTACAAAGCAGGTTGTATTGCTGTGACTAAAAACGCAGGGTCGAAAAGCAAGCAGGTGAAAGCAAAGGTGGCGTGCGCGCCACCTTTGCGGGTCACATCGGACGGCAGAGCCGACCGAAAACGCCGTGTTTAAGCCATTCTTCGCCGTATTAGCTTGCCGCAAAATTAGGCGCTGTAAGGTGGGTTGCTAAACGCATTTGGTGTAAAATACGGGGTTGCGGATAAAAAGAAAAAGCCTGTTTACGGCAAATAAAAGCAGTTTGATAGGCGGTGTATATTGGTGTATTGCAAATTTCGGAGGTATTTATGGGTTCAGAAAACAAATAGAGAGCGGCTGATGCAACGAATGAATGTGAAATTATAATACATTTTTTCGCCGTATAAAAACATCAGACTAACCGTAGCTAGTCTGATTAAGTAATTACAACGTTTGGATAAATTCCGTGTTTTCTTCCTCCGCTATTTCCTCACATGCACATTGATATTGTTCGGCGTAAGGTTCGCAAAAGCTTTGTAAAACCGGAAGATCTTTTATGACCGTTCCCCAAACAATTTCAATATTTGCAGAACCATAGTCATGAGCCAGCAAATTTCTCATACCTTTAATATTTCGCCAAGGAATGGAACCGGAAGAGCGTTTGATAAAATCTTCGGAAAGTTTGGAAACAAGTTCTCCGATTTGAAGCAAATTCATAGAAATTGAATCCTGATAATCATTATCATTTGAATAGTCATCGAAATTATTGCCGAATCGTTTGACTGTTTTAAAAATCTTATTACAATAATTATAGATGTGCGATAATATCTGCGTGTCTTTATCAATTGGAGTCATAAATAATTTTTTCGTCCTTTCTCATGTTTCTTAAAAACAGAGTATCGTTGTTGTATTTCAGTGATGAGGTTGTGATTAAATCAAGATTTTTTCCAAATGCATCTTCAAGATCAGCGTACAAAGCTCCCATTTCAAACAAGGTTTTTATAGCTGGAGCTTCAATACGAAAATCAATGTCACTTTCAGACGTTGCTTCTCCGCGTGCATATGAACCAAACAAAAAAATTTTCTCAATTCCATGACTGGCAGCAATCGGAGAAATAATTTTCTTAATTTCTTCGATAGTATATATCTTGTTGTTCACTAAAATTACCTCCTTTTACAATAACAGTATAACATAGAAACGGCTAAAGTTCAAGAAGTTGAATATAGAAAGTTTGCCTATTGTTATTTCGTATTCTGTTCCCGGTTCAATGTCATTTAAAACATTGT
>JBJEOD010000030.1:0-20710 GCA_051880535.1 Acutalibacteraceae bacterium
GGGGCACCGTTTTTTTCAAGCTCAATGGGAGAAGACGGCTTAAGGGTAGAAACGCATTTTACGGAGGCGCTTGTGGAAACAGCGTTTGCCACCGCTTTCTTTGTCCCTACAATCTCCTTGCCGTTTACCGCCGCCTCAACTACTTCCTCGCTTACGACGGTTTTTTCAAGCGAAACGCCGTTTACAAGCTTTTCGGTGTAATTAACCAGCTTTACGCCGTCCGCGCCCTCTTCGCGCACAACGGTTCCCGCCGCGCTTGCCGAGGAATAGACCTTCTCCACCGTGTGGGGAATAGCCTCGGTATAGCTGCCGTTTACATATTCAACGTCGGTATAATCAATGTAAACCGTGCCGTCGATAACCGTCTCCGCCGACGGCTCTATAAAATCGTGCTCGTCAGGCGAGTAGCCCGCCGAAATCAAGGCGTCCTTAACGGTGCCGCCGTAAAAATCAAGCTGTACCGTTTCCTCGCCGCGGGTAATATATACCGGGAAGGAATAAGCAATCTCAACCGTGGTCATACGGTTGTCAACCGTGGTCTTCGTAATTTTGTAACGGTCGGACTTCAAATTGAGGTTTGAAAGCACGTTCGCAACGTTTGCGTTAAGAGAACGAACCGTATATGTCTTTTCTCCGTCAAAAATTTTCACGGTGTTTAAGGACAGACCGAGTAAAGTAATAACCGCAATAGTGACGGCAGTCATAACCGCTATACAGCTTATGCGCGTCTGCCGAGAAAACAGCTTCTGCGACAAACAATACTTTATTTTTTCTAACATCAAATGACTCCTTTGATACAAATCTCTCAAGCCGTGTGCTATTATAACCATTTAGATTGGCGGTGTCAAAGCGGTAAAAAGTCAATTTTTTAGTCAATAAGCCTAAAAAAAATAAAAATTTCAAAAAGTTACAAGCTTGTAACCTTTTGTAACACTTATTAAATTGGTATTTTTTAACATCCGACTTGTGCAATCCTACAAAATCGCGCAAAGTGGCGCGGAAGAATATCTTTATAATGCTATTTTACACCAAAAGTGGGGGATATATGCAAAAAAATCGGAGCAAGGCACAATATGGGGTATAAATTTTATTTTAAATTTTATTAAAAAATTCTTTACAATTATATATATGTGTGGTATAGTAATAACGGTTAAATTCCTTTAAGACGGTACGGCGATATCGGCAAGGCTTTGATTAACAAACGGCACATATTATATATAATATATGTATATGCCGAAAATGTGTTAAGTATTCATGCGTCTTGCCGCGGGCAGGACGCTTTTTTTACCAGGGAGGGCTTATGGAAAGGTTCAAGGCAACCCTTATGGACGAGGCGGCGGTTTCAAGGGCGCTTAAGCGCATTTCCCACGAAATACTTGAAAAAAACAACGGCTGCGGCGAGCTTTGTATTATAGGAATAAAGCGCCGCGGGGTCGCCCTCGCAAAAATCATAGCGGACAACATATATAATATAGAGGGCGTTCGCGTGCCCACGGGGGAAATTGATATTACCCATTACCGCGACGATTTATCGGTGGTCTCCCCCGACCCCGTGATTCATTCGGCCGAGCTCCCCTTTTCAATTGTCGGCAAAAGGGTTATATTGGTGGACGATGTGCTTTACACGGGCAGAACCGTCCGCGCGGCGCTTGATAAGCTGATGAGCCTCGGCAGAGCCGCCTCGGTACAGCTCGCCGTGCTTATCGACAGGGGCCACAGGGAGCTTCCGATTAGGGGCGACTATGTCGGAAAAAACGTGCCGACGGCTAAGTCCGAGCTTATCGCGGTCAAAATCCCGCCCTTCGACGGCATTACCGCCGCCGAGCTTTACGAGGTATGAGCAGTCGCAAAACGGCTGTTAATATAGAATAGCGCGCTTTTTAAGCTGTAGCTTAAGTGGCGCAGATTATGGAGGAAGTAACAAATGAAGATGTACTACAATGTAGAAGACAAGCCGAAATTCGGTCAGCTTATTGTCTTCGCAATCCAACAGCTGCTTGCCATTATGGCGGCGACCTTGGTTGTTCCCGTAATTATCGGCAACGGTATGAGCTCTGCGGCGGCGCTTTTCGGCGCGGGCGTGGGAACACTTGTCTATGTGCTTTTCACAAAGAGAAAAAGCCCTGTTTTCTTAGGCTCGTCCTTTGCGTTTATCGGCTCAATGTTTGCGGCGTTTGCGGGCGGAGTATCAATGGCGCTGGGATATTTAGGTCTTATTTTGGGCGCTGTTTTCGCGGGTCTTGTTTATGTAATTATCGCAATAATTGTTAAGTTTGCGGGAGTAGGCTGGATTAATAAGCTTATGCCTCCCGTTGTTATCGGTCCTACAGTTGCTATAATCGGTCTTTCCCTTGCGGGAAATGCGGTGGGCGACCTTCAGAAGGGCGGCGTTTTAGATGCCAAGGGTAACTCGGTTGCCAATGTTCTGCTCTGCGTGCTTATCGGTCTTATAACCCTTATTGTAACAATGCTCTGCTCAACCTACGGCAAAAAGAGCGCAAAGCTTATCCCCTTTATTTTCGGTATTCTCGCGGGCTACGCGGTTGCCCTTGTGTTCACCCTTATAGGCAACGCGGCAGACATTGAGGCTTTAAAGCTCATCAATTTCGGCAATTTTACCGCGCTTGTGGCAGACGGTGTATCCCTTAAAACCTTTATCAGCCTTCCTGATTTCACCTTCCTTACCGCAGTAGGCGGCTTTAAGGAGCTCAACACCTCTTATATAGGCACTATTGCGGTTGCATATGTACCTGTTGCTTTCGTTGTTTTCGCGGAGCATATCGCCGACCACAAGAATATTTCCAGCATTATCGAAAAGGATTTGCTTAAAGAGCCGGGTCTTCACAGAACCCTTTTAGGCGACGGCGTAGGCTCAATGGTAGGCGCCTTCTTCGGCGGCTGCCCGAACACCACCTACGGCGAATCGGTTGCCTGCGTTGCCATTACAAGAAATGCGTCGGTTGCAACAATTATCGCGGCGGCGTTTGCGGCAATAATCGTTTCCTTTATCAATCCCTTTGTCGCCTTCGTTAACTCCATTCCCTCCTGCGTAATGGGCGGCGTTTGTATGGCGCTTTACGGCTTTATCGCGGTAAGCGGTCTTAAGATGGTGCAGAAGGTTGACCTTAACGCCAACAGAAACCTTTTCGTCGTATCCGCAATTCTTATCGCGGGTATCGGCGGGCTTTCCCTCACTTTCGGTAAGATCACCCTTACAGCGGTTGCGACCTCCCTTATACTCGGAATAATAGTAAATCTCATTCTTTCGGGCAAAAAGGCGGACGAAGCCGAAACCGAGGAATAAAAATTCTCAAACCAATCCGCCGCGCCGAGCAGTCGTCCGCGGCGGATTTTTAATCGGCAAAATAAAATGTTGACTTTTGCGAAGAAATATGTATAATTAATATTTGTAGCGGATTAAGCCGAAAGTAAGATTTTATCCGAAAGTAAGCTCCGCCTCGGATGACCTCGCCGTGTAAAATTTAGAGGTCAAAAACTAAATCATGCACCTGTGGCGGAATCGGCAGTTTTCAGCCGAGCGCCGCCTGCGGCGGATAAAGCGAGAGCTGAAAAGGCGCCGCGGTCGAAATTTTGCACCGCTCCAAGGTGCAAAAAATTTCGGGCACCGCAAGAGTCACGCGTAAACTTCGGAATTTTTGCAATTTATTAGTTTTTACTTTCTTTTTTATTTTAGCTTACACACAGCTTAATCGCTGTTTGTATATATTGTGGATTAAGCGAAATGCTCCGCCTCGGAAGACCTCGCCGTGTAAAATTTAGAGGTCAAAAATTAAATCATGCACCTGTGGCGGAACTGGCAGACGCGTATGGTTCAGGTCCATATTTTTGAAAGAAAGTGCAGGTTCGATTCCTGTCAGGTGCACCAACGCTCAAGGTCTTTATTAATGCGGCTTTGAGCGTTTTTCTTTGCTTGAAAATCTCACTAAAAACACCATATTTCGCTGTCCCTTGAGGTTATTTCTCCGTTTTCATTATAGGTGTCGAGGTGCATTCTGAAATTACCGTTCAGCTCTATTTTTACCGACAGCTTGCCGTTCTTTTCCGAAACGGTTATTTGATCTACAAGCATCCGCAGATGAGCGTCATTGAGCGCTCCATCCGCAATAATGCCGTCAATCATATCCATACTGTTTTTTAAATCCTTTTTGCGTTTTTTAACCGTTGCATCAATGTTACGAAACTCATTAATTTTTTCACCTAATTTTGCAATATCGCTTTCACAGGTGACAAGCATTTGGGTATAAACCTCTGCATGCTCTCTGTCCCGTATTCGTTCAAGCAGTATCTGCTGTTGGTCAAGCTTACGCTGTGCGAGCTTTTCATTCAGCGCCGCTATCTGTTTTTCGGCGGAGGGCTTGTCGGCAAGCCACTTTTTAAGCTGCTTGTCAACCTTTTTAAAGCTTTCGAGCGCCATTTTCTATTCTAGTTATCAATTCGTTTCTTGAATATATTTCTCCTCCGTTTTGAAAGCAATCACCAACTGCAAGAAATTCGTTTTTTAAAAATTCAAATTCTTTTTTAGCCCAATATTTTTCTGCTAAATCCATATATCTCACCAATTCGGTTCCTTTCCGCTTCTTGTTATATCAATATACCGACTAACAGTTCGGCGGTCGCAATTAAGCTGGCGTGCCAGTTTTGAGCAGTTTACCTTTATTTCAGAATTCTCTTTCATTAAATGCTTCACCCTCTCTAAAATGTCCTTTCGCTCGTTCATATTCGCACCTCCCGGGAGAAGTATACTCCTCAAGGCGGTGCTTCGCCAGAATTGTACATTTTGAGTTGGCGTTTTTGTGCATTTTCAGTTTAGCGTTTATAGTTGTATCAATTAGCGAAAGCGGAATATATAAAGATAGGTTATTCTGCAAAAAAAGCAAGATACGCCGCGTTAGGTATGATGTCAGCTCGACACAAAGTGGCTATTGCTGGTATTTAATTCAGAATAATACAGTAACCTTCTATCGATAAGATATTTCACTATGGTCTACTATGAAAAAACGGCGACAAGGAGATCGATTTTTCTCCTTGTCGCCGTTTTTTATGTGAATAATAGCTTTGAATTTATTATTTCTGTGGCTCTACTGCGGATGTTATTCATCCTAGAAACCCACTCCATTTGGTTATCTGCTTTGAGCTGTTCTGTCACGTCCTCACGCTCTGCCATCTGTTTTACGAGCCGAGAAAACATTTCTTCTGCTTGGGGCTTGTGTATCTCTCATTAGGTCTCTTATTTAAAAGTGTATTTATAGGAGTCTGCCTTTACCAGCTTTTTATTATACACTTTTGCTTGACAATTTTCTATTGTTGCGCTATACTGATATAAACTGATACCGCAAAATATCGGGGGTTGTTATGGATATTAAAGTTTTTACAAAAATGCTAAAGGACAAGCATTTTACAGATTACAGACAGATGGAATATAAATACGGCGAGGATTTCGATGCTTTTTTGCAGACTTTAGATGAGCTGTATTATAAAGCTTTGCCGCTTTCGGATTTTGACGGTAATAGCATTGTTTTTATCGAAAATCACGCGGCGATTAATCAAAATGCGGTAAAGCTGCTATTGCAGTCGCAGGATCAGCATTTTGGCATTAAAGCCGCCGAGGACGAAATCATTGCAACCTCTGCTATTGAAAGCATTGATTTCAGCAGGGACAGCGTACGCAGAATACTGAAAGGTATGGCGCCTAATGACGAGCAGGAAAATAGAATTTTAGGTGTTAAGCACGGTCTTGAATTTATCGCTGATACCGGCAACAAAATTACCGAAGATAATCTTTACAAGCTCTATATGATGACTGTGGGCGATTTTCTGACCGGTGATGACAAATTGCTTGACGGCAACCTTTATCGGCACGATACCGTTTATGTTGTCAGCGACCGTGTTGAACATTCGGGACTCGAGCATAAAAAAGTGCCTGAATTTATGAAATCACTTATTGCGTTTATAAATGCAGAAGATGACATTAACGACCTTATTAAAGCTGCTATAATACATTTTTATATTGCCTATGTGCATCCGTATTTTGACGGCAACGGGCGAATGGCACGGCTTATGCATCTGTGGTTTCTGATTCAGAAGGGCTATCAGTCTGCACTATTTATTCCGTTTTCAAGTCAAATTGAAAAAAGCCGCAAAGCGTATTACGACGCCTTCACCGCCGTCGAAGAAAACAAAAATTACAGCGGTAAAATTGATGTAACCCCTTTTATTCTGTATTTTATCAATAATGTATACAACAAAATAAACGAAGGCACTGCCGCCGTTGAAACATTAACCGCCTACGAGGATGCGGTTAAAAGCGGTAAGGTGACCGAAAAGGAAACAAAGCTTTGGAAGTTTGTTTTGTCCTGCTACGGTACAGAGGAGTTCTCCACAAAACGGCTTGAAAAGGACTTCGGTGATGCCGCCTATGCTACGATAAGAGGCTTTGTCCTAAAGTTTGAAGAGTTAGGACTTCTTTCGTCCGTAAAGTATGGACCAAGGGTTAAATACAAGGTTATTAAGTAAGGGGTGAAACAATGACAGGCGTAATTTATGCACGATATTCGAGCGATAATCAGCGTGAGGAGTCTATCGAAGGGCAGTTGCGCGAGTGTAAGGAATTTGCACAGAAAAATGACATACAAATAATAGATAGTTACATTGACCGTGCATTATCTGCCCGAACAGACAACCGTCCTGATTTTCAGAGAATGATTAAAGACAGTGAGAAAGGTTTGTTAACCTGTTTTTGGAGTTGAATAATTATACTTTTGATGACAGCAATGTAGTTGACGATATAAATAGTTGGGATATTACCGACTTCTTTATTAGTTTAGACGTACTAAATAAATATGAGTATGCCATTACCTACGTTGACATCAGCAACTACATCGATAAGGATTTAATGTTTGACAATGTCAATGATAACTACCCGTTAGAGGCGGCAGAAAAATCGTTAATTTTATACTTGTTGGGCGACTATGAATGGTATGAAATTCATAATAACAATAAACAAGATATTTTCGATTATTTTGATGCTAAATACGGAACGGAGGATTTAGGAGCGATTTTGGAACTGTTAGGATACGAAGTAGTTTATAAAAATGACGCAACTTTAACTGGATACTGGTAAATATTATGTCGCCCAGAATGCCTATCGGCGACCAATTTTTCTTGACCTACCCACGCTTTGTTAAAAGCGGCTCAATGTTGATATTTAAAAATTTCTCCAAAGAACTTTTCCATTGTGCCATCAAGCTTTGAGTATGCACCAAAATAAGTGTATTAGTTTTTCTTTGTCCAATTTAATACGACGCAACGACGGTTTTACCGAACGCGGTAGTAGCTGATAAAACACCGATATCATATTGCAGCATTGCTTCGGCCGCCTTAGTTTGCTCTTCCCGCAGTTCACCGCGGAACGTCACAGGGATCTCTCTCCCGAAGTTGGTTTTGTCGTAAATGGAAAAATTTGTGTTTGATTGCTTAAGCAATTCATATAGTGCAGCTTCACAACCGCGGGGAAGACCGATATAACCTTCGGTAATATCGGCTGTGCAAATAACTCTCGGTTTATTGTAAATCGGCATTCGCATTGCCTGTGCTCGGTAGAAATCGGGATTTTTAAACGCCGCCAACCGCTTGATTTTATTAAGCGCTGATGCTGACAATCCTTTTGTAGGGATGTAGAGCATATTGGTTTTTATAATTTCCAATTTGTCGGGAAAATCCGATTTTAGAAGTGCGGTATGCTTTGTCGGCTCCCACGGCTTTTCTTCCGAATCGCTGACAAGACTTCCAAGCTCCCCGTTTTTGCATATCCTATGTAAACACTCCTCGGTTTGCTCCGGTGACATCTTTTTTACAAGAGAAAGAAATGCCCATTGATCCTAGAACGGAAGAAAATTATTGTCAACAAACAGAGAGTTGCCGTTTTTTCTTGCTTTTCCCTGCAAGGGTAAAGCAACCAAATTTCCGAAGCGTCCGTCAGGCATAGTGTCCTGATTTGGAAACATTCTGTCATAGGAACGGAAAGAAAGCCTACTGTTTAACTCCATAGCACTTGTAAGTAATCCTGTACCTAAGCTGCGCGCCGTCCTTGCTTTGGTGGCGCTTTCAAAGAAAATCCAGATATGAGCCCCGTTACCTGAGCGTGATATTTCTGTTGCGGCAGGAATACCGTTTTTTTCGCACACCGTAAGAAAAGCCTTTACATCATCTCTGAAATTCTCTTCATCAAAATCAATACACAAAAATCGGCAGGTTTCATCAGGGAGCATCGGATAAATTCCGATAACATCTCTGCAATAATCGTCTTTTCCTGCAAGGTGGGCGAAAATATCGCGGTATTCAAGCGGTAAAAGCTTGCGATTCGGACAGGCGGAGCATTTATACTTTTTCTTATCGCATAAGCCTTCAGCCCATTCATTTGCGCAAACAGGCTGATAACCGCTTTTGCCTGTAGTTTTACTGTACCATCGACGGGCAAAGACATCTTCCCTGCCGAAAAATAGCGACCGAAACAAAGCAATTTTATCTTTCACACTGCTTTGCATAGCGACAGCGGCGCTTTGTAACCGTTGTGTGTTCTTCTTTTGAAGAGTTTCAATCCCTAATTTAGCCTTAAACTCGGAAATCTCTTTTTTTAAATGGTTGTTTTCTTCGGTAAGAATTTTATTTTGCTTTAATAATTCACTATATGTCAGCATAATTCATTCGCTTTATTCTTCAATAACCAATCCGCAATATCAACAATTTTTACACCCTCGTACTGGTACTCATCGTGGCGAGTTCGGGCAATAAGAATTTTTGGGTATGCGTCGCCTATCTTTAAAAGCGGAGATACCTCGCGCTCAAAGGTTTTTTCATCGCTTATATTGTCTGATACCTGAATGTATATCTTTTCGTTACGCTTTACGGCAACAAAATCAATTTCCTTTTTATACAGCACACCGACATATACCTCATAACCCCTGCGCAAAAGCTCAACGGCAACAATATTTTCAAGGACTCTGCCGTAATCCATATTTTTAGTTCACAGCTTAGCATAACGGAAGGTGTGGTCGCTTAAATAATACTTGTCATTGCTTGATAGATACTTTTTGCCCTTTATATCGTATCTGCGCACCTTATAAAACGCAAATGCGTTGCAAAGATACTGCATATATGAGCCGACCGTATTATGGTTTACTTTTTCGTTTGCGCCGCTTAAAGCTTTTGTGATATTAGTGGACGAGGAAAGATTTGATATATTATCCATTAAGAAGTCAACTATGCGATCCATAAGCTGAGTATTGCGGATTTTATATTTGCGGCGAATATCCCTGACGATAAGGGTATTAAAAACATCGGCAATATAATCGTATTTGGCTTCGGTATCCTTATAAAGATACGAGCCTGCCATACCGCCCTCAAGCATATATTTATCGAATGCGGAATATTTGTCCGAATATTCAAAATACTGCATATACTCCCCGAAAGAAAACGGAAAGACCTTAATTTCAAAGGTTCGTCCCGTAAACAGCGTTGCAAGGTCTGAGCTTAGCAGGAATGCGTTTGACCCCGTGATATAAATATCGTATTTTTCAGACGCGTGCAGACCGTTAATCGCTCTTTCAAAGCCTTCGCACATCTGAACCTCGTCTATAAATACAAAGTTTTCCTTAGCTTCAATATAATGCGAATTAACATAATCATAAAGCGAGCGCGAATTAAGCAGATTATCATATTCGGGAAGATTGTAATTGATATGAATAACATTGCTGTCTGCAATATTATTTTTCACATAACCCATAAACGCTTCTAAGAGCTTCGACTTTCCGCTGCGGCGAACGCCTGTTATTACCTTTATGTCCGGAGTACCAATAACGTTTATCAATTTATTCAAATAGTAAGCACGGTTTATAAGCTTCAAAGCAACCACCTCTAAAGCTATTATACCCAATCTATTTACCAAAATCAATTGTTTTTTAATTTTGGTAAATAGAAAATCGGGGCTCTGTTTTTGCGGTTTTTCTTACGCGCTTAAAGCAGATATTATTCTGTAATAAAGCTTATGGGTGAGCGCTCAGGAAAAACCGGTCGGACTGATATTACCGAGGTCAAAAGGCTTTTGGGTGCAGATAATGGCTGAAATAAAAGTTACACCGAGGTGTCGTTACCATCATGGGTTGTATCCCCTGAAAATTAAAAAATACGGCCAACTGAATTGTAATTCCCAAAACAAATTATGTGCCGAAGCAAATTTTAAACGCAAGACAGGGGACGGTTCTGCGTCTTATTGACGAATCGATAGATTTTTGATAAAATATGTTCGGATATAAATTATGCCCAGACAATCAGGACGAAGAACCGTCCCCTGTCAGAAAATGAAAAATATAGAAAAATTTAGAATCGCACAGAGGTGCATATTGGAAAATTAAAATTTCTCTTTATATGATTTATAAATTACTATTGACAAAATAAAAAAATATGTGTATAATTACATACGTAAACGTTTACGGAAAGGGTTTGTAGTATTTGTCAAGGGTTACGTTAAAGGATATTGCTTCTGATTTGAACATATCCATCGGCACTGTAAACAGGGCCTTAAATAATAAAGCGGAAATAAGTGAAGAAACAAGGCTTAAAGTTTTAAAGCGTGCGGAAGAGTTGAATTATAAAAAGAATGCAATCGCCACAAGTCTCGGTTCTAAGAAGGCAATCAATATTGTTTTTGTCAATACGCGCAGCTTCGGCGAATTTTACAGAGATATTGAAGCAGGTATTTTAGATACCATAGATCATTACGAAGATTATAATATAAAACTAAAAAATATTTATCTGGACGGTTTTGAGGATAAGGAAGCCTTTGAAAAGCTTGAAAAATCACTTGATAAAAGTGTTGACGCCGTTATAATGGTCGCCATTAATGATGAATTTTTAAAAAAATCAGAGCGTTTACTCAACAAGAAGAAAATTCCGTTTGTTGTCTTAGACGGCGAGTTTTCGTACTGCAACAGCATGAGCAGAATATGCATCAATACATATAAAAGCGGACAGATAGCCGGTTTTTTAATGCGCAGATTTCTGCGCGAGGATGAAGAAGTTATCCTTTTGCTGGGCAACCAGGATCATATCGCCCATATTACTAAGAGAAACGGATTTTTGGATACCTTTTATAAAAACAATTATTATCAGATATCATATAACGATAATTGCAATGTATGCAATGATGTTAAAACTTTACTGGAAAATCACCCCAAGATAAAGGGTGTTTACGCGACTACATCTTATTTTGATGAAGCAATAGAGGCAATTAAAGAATTAAAGCTGTCAAACCATATATTTTTTATAGGAACCGATATTACGAAAAAAAAGCTGAACTATCTTCAGCAGGAAGATGTGGACCTTTTGCTGTATCAGGCTCCGTTTGAACAGGGCAAAGCCGCTATTGATGTATTATACAGGCATTTTTTCTTATCTGAAGTGCCGGATAAAGTTATTTATGTTAAGCCGGAGATTGTTACAAAATATAATTATGATTATTATTTTGTGGGCGAATAAAAATTTTGATTTTTCCGTAAACGTTTACGGAAAAAGGAGGAAATAATGGATATTAAATCCAAGTGTCGGTTGGTAAAGCTGAAAAACATAAATTCTTTATTTAATATTCAGGCGCTTCAGTCTTTGGCAGAAAGGGTTATCGGAGCGGAATATAAAGAAAAATTTGTTTTTGAGAAAATGGATAATGATTATGACGGCAACGATAAATTTTCAATAAACTGTGAAAACGGGCGAATTTTTATACGTGCGGCTAATACAATAAGCGCGGCATCCGCATTAAATACTTATTTGAAAAAGGCGGGCTGTCATTATTCTCTGCTTGGTTGTCAGCTGAATCTGCCGTCGGATTTACCGATGTTTGATACGGTAAGCGCGGAATCCCCCTTTTTATATAGGTATTTCCTTAATTTTTGTACTTACGGCTATACCTTTGCTTATTGGCAGTGGGAGGATTACGAAAAGCTTATTGATTATATGGCTTTAAGCGGAATCAATCTCGCGCTCAATATTGTCGGCTTTGAAGAGGTATGGCGCAGAACCCTACTGAAAATCGGTTACAGTGAAGCTGATATACATAGGTTTTTTGTAGGCGCTAATTATCTGCCTTGGCTCTTTATGGGTAATATGAGCGGTTTTGCTGACGATTTGCCTGACGGCTGGTTTGAAGACCGTATCCGTTTGGGACGCCGGATAAAGCAAAGAATGGACGAGCTCGGAATAGGAATGCTGGTGCCGGGTTATTCCGGAATGATTCCCGGAGATTACGCCGAGCATTTTCCCAATTCCAAAATAATTGTTCAGGGCGATTGGTGCGGAATGACCCGTCCGGACATACTGGCTTACGATGATGAAAATTATCTGCGTATTGCCGAATACTTTTATGAAAGCATAAAGCAGGTATACGGCGATGATATTCACTATTTCTCTTTAGACCCGTTCCATGAGGGCGGCAGCTGTGATAATATCAACCTGGCGGAATACGCCGTACAGACTCAGGGGATAATGCAGCGCTGTTTCCCTGAAAGCGTTGCGGTCTTTCAGGGTTGGCAGAGCAATCCGAAACGCGAGATTCTGAACGGTATGGACAAGAAGTATGTCTTGGTTTTAAATTTGCTTTCGGATGTAAAAGAGACTACCGATGATGATAATTTTGCCGATTCGCCGTGGCTGTTCGGCACCGTAAATAATTACGGCGGCAACAGTATTGCAAGAGGAAATTTCAGACTGTGGACTGAAAAACCGTTTGAAATTTTGAACGAACCGGACAGAACTATGGTGGGTATCGGTCTTTTGCCGGAGGGCATTTGCTGTGACCAGCTGATGTTTGAAATATTCACGGATATAGGCTTTATGGATTCTCCGCCCGACCGCACTGCATGGCTTGAGCAGTATTTAACCCGCCGTTACGGAAAATGCGATGCCGAGCTATTGAAAGCGTTTGAAATACTGACGGATAATGTATACGCTATTGACGCCGTAGAGGGAACAAGGGAAAGCGCCGTGTGCGCGCGTCCGTCATTAAATGTATCTACCGTGGGTACTTGGGGGAGCAGTAAATTCGGATACGATACAGCAACCCTGGAAAAGGCAGTCAGGATACTGTATTCAAGGTTTGATGAGTTCAAAGAAAGCTATTGCTTTAAATTTGATTTTATTGACCTGCTGCGTCAGTGCTTATCAAATAAGTCCTGGAGCTTATATGAAAATATAAAGAAAGCCTTTGAAAAGAAAAATACGGACGACCTTAATACGGCTGCCGAAGAAATGTTTTTGCTTATAAGGCTTGAAGAGGAATTGGTCGCAAACCGTGAGGATCTGCTTTTAGGTAATTATTTGAAGGCCGCCAAAGCCCTCGGCAGTACCGAAGCGGAAAAGCAGAAGCTTGAATTTTCCGCAAGAACACAGATTACTTTGTGGGGCGATAAATCCGGCGCGGAATTTCTGCGGGATTATTGTCAGAGGGAATGGCACGGTATGCTGTCTGATTTTTATTTGTGCAGATGGCAGCGCTTTGTTAAAGAACTTAAAGACTGTATTGCCGAGGAGAAAGAATACAGCGATTTGGATTGGTACGATTTCGATTATAAATTCACCGTTTCGCAAAAAGAATATCCTGTCGCGGCAAAGCAAAATTTACCCGAAGTCTGTAAAAAAATATTCAGCACGGTTTTGAAGGAAAGAGGGGAATTGTATGAGTGATAAGGTCAAAAAGGCTCCGAAAGTCAAAAATCATGTGACGCTGAAAGATATAAAACAGCAAAAATGGTTGCTCGCTATGCTGTTGCCGGGTATGATTTGGATTTTCATATTCTGCTTTCTGCCGATGTACGGAGTAATTATTGCTTTTCAGGACTACAATATTATCGAAGGCGTTTTTGGCTCTCAATGGGTGGGACTTGCCAATTTCAAAGAGCTTTTCAGCGATGTTGTTTTTCTTCAGTCCCTTAAAAGCACCGTTATTATAAGCTTGCTTAAATTTGCCTTCAGCTTTCCTGCACCGATTTTGTTTGCGCTTTTTTTGAATGAGCTGAAGCAGAAACGCTTTAAAAAATTTGTTCAAAGCAGTACATATCTTCCCACATTCCTTTCATGGGTATTTGTTGTCGGCTTTACCTATTCGTTTTTAGACGTCAACGGTCCTATAAATAACGCGCTTGTTACAATGGGTCTTATTGACGAACCGATTTTGTTTTTATCAGAGCCTTCATCATTTATAGTAATAGTTATTATACAAGAGGTGTGGAAGGGCTTTGGTTACGGTTCGATTATCTTCCTTGCGGCTATTTCAGGTCTCGATTCCGGGGTTTATGAATCGGCTACAATAGACGGCGCGGGAAGATTTAAGCAGATGTTTCACATAACACTTCCGATGCTTAAACCTACCATAGCAATATTATTTATCATAAATATTGCCGGGGTTTTGGGCTCAAACTTCGATCAGATGTATACGATGGGTAATATTTTCGTCTCTGACTGGTCGAATGTTTTGTCGGTATACAGCTACAGCATTGGTATTGTGGGAGGTCAGTATTCTCTGGCTTCCGCTATGGGTCTTTTCGGCTCGGTGGTTTCGGTATTGCTTTTACTGATAGCCAACTTCTCGGTGAAGAAACTAACCGGCGAAAGCTACTTATAAGGGGGCGTTGGAGTATGTCTAAAAAGTCGTTTTTGAAAAAGAACACATTAGCCGATTATATTATTATAGTTGTAATGCTGTTTTTATGTTTGGTGACGCTTTATCCTTTGTATTATGTAATCATAAATTCGCTGAATGACCCGGTAGACGCATTAAAGGGCGGAATTTATTTATGGCCGAGGAAATTTTCCCTGAAAAATTATGAGTACTTTTTTGCCGACGCAGAGATTGTTAAGGCCTTTTTTGTGACGGTGGCGCGTACGGTGCTGGGTACTCTGACAAGCGTATTATTTACGGCAATGGTTGCATACCCGTTAAGCAAAAAAAATCTTGTTTATAAAAAGCTCTGGATGTTCTTTCTGATAGTTCCCATGTACTTCAGCGGCGGACTTGTACCTTATTATTTGTTGATTATGAATCTGGGGCTGAAGGGAAACTTCTTGGTATTTATTATTCCCACGCTTTTCAGCGCCTTTAACTGTATTTTGTTTATGAACCATTTCAGGAGTCTGCCGGTTGCACTTGAAGAATCTGCAATGCTGGACGGTGCCAATGATTTGGTGATATTCGTAAAAATCATTTTACCGCTTTCGGGTGCGATTTTGGCGACGGTTGGTCTCTTTAACGCTGTCGGACATTGGCAGGCGTGGCTTGACGCAATGCTCTACGGTGACGGGAAATTTGAAACCGTGCAGGGAATATTGGTTCGTATTATGACTTCCACCGAAAGCTCCTCCTCATCAATGGGTAATATGGCGGGGATCGGTATGGATCAGGTCACATCCGAAGGCATTAAGCTTACAGCAATGGTATTTACCGCAGTGCCTATCGCGGTTGTTTACCCGTTTCTGCAGAAGTATTTTGTAAAGGGCATTACCATAGGTTCGGTAAAGGGATAATATAAATTTATTTGAAAAGGACGGTAATTAAAATGTTTGGTTTAAAAGCAAAGCTTTTAAAATCTGCCTGCACTCTGTTTGTGCTTGCGCTCGCTGTATGTAATTTCGGCTTCTTTGCCGTAAATGCCGAGGAGCCTGAAAAACCTGAAATAGGACAGATGTGGGCTGCCGGCTGGGACAGCGACGGCAAGGAATATAATAACAAAGACGGAAAAATCAATTATCTTGATACACAGGGTCAATTTAATTTTTATTTTTGGTATGCGCCGCACAGCAACGGTAAATCTGAAATAGATAAGCTTAAAATGTGCGTTCCCGGTTCACCGCTGCTTTATCCTAACATCTCAGCCTTTATGCCTGAAGAAGATGATATAAAAGAGGTTGAGGATAACGAATATCAGTACAACTGCGAATATTTCGGGTTCACTGATTGGGGTGCTATGTCCGGCTCTTCGGGATTCGGAAAGGTGAACGGCTTTGACCCCGCTATACAGTTTCAGGCTCCGATAGACGGAAAGTATGAAATTGAAATTTTAGTAGGCGGAGGAATCCGTCTCGATGAATACGGGGACAAGCAGGTGGATACCCAAAACCGAAGCTCCGACGGCGTGATTTGGCGTGTGCTCAACAATAATAAAAAAGAAGTATTTACTGCCGAGTTTAAGCAGAATGCTACAAAAGACTGTTTTAACAATCCTAACGGAAGCTTTAAACAGGAGTTTGAACTGAAAAAAGGACAGGGCGTATATTTGCTTCTTGACCAAATCAAGGATTCAATCTGTGACGACGGATATTTCTCGTTCAGGGCAAAATTGGTAAGCTATGAAATTTCAAATGTTTCTGAGGAAGAACCTTCTTCCGATAATTCCGCTGTTTCTGATGAGGCTTTGTCAGCGGAAGAAACCAAGGGCGGCTCGGTTTCACCGTTGCTGATAATCGCTGTTGCGGTAAGTATCGTGCTGTTTTGCGGTATGATTGCTGTAATTATAATTTTAAGGAAAGTATTGAAAAAAGGGTAAGTTCAATTGAATATCTATGTTAAATCGGATACGGAATGGTTATATCCTGATGACGATCTTTACACTTCGGAGGTAAACCGAACTGTCGCGCTTTACACCGCCATAGGGTCAGATACGGGATTTCAGCTCCTGCTGACGAATTTGTCCGGAAGTGTAAAATTAAAATCCGAAGGTGCAATAAACTCAAAAATCAATATATTGCGCGATGTACTTGTGAATTATAACAGTACCGCCGAGGAGGCGGGCTTTGGGGACGACCGTTTTGTGTATCGGAATGTTCCCGAAAAGCTTCCTGCCAACTGTACAAGAAAAGCCCCCTTCAGGGTGTATGACGCTTTTAAGCCATACGAAGGCGAACAGCCCGAAGACGGCAGAATGGCTTTTTACATTTATTTCGACATCAATTACTCCTTAAGAGGCGGAGATTACAGGATAACACTTTCCGCAGAGGATTCAAAAGAAGTAAAAAATATTGACGTTTTAATTAAAGTGTACGATGTTGAGGTTCCGCGGGAAAAAAACTTCGCTCTTACAAATTGGTTTTGCATTAAAAATATGGCGAGGTTTCATAATGTGCCGCTTTTCGGTGACGAGCATTTTGCGTTTATTGAAAAATATGCCGACGCTATGCTGAGAATGAGACAGACTCATTTTTGGATTACGACGGAATATGTTAAGACAGAACAGACCGCCGACGGATATATATTTGACCTTACGCTTGTAGAAAAGCTTGCAAGACTGTTTTTTGAAAAGGGCTTTGACGTTATGGAATTCGGTCAGCTCGGAATGCGCAAAAGAGTTTATTTGGAAGAGCTTAACGTGCTGAATTTCAGCGACATAACGGTGGACAGCGCCGAGGGTAAGGCAATACTGGAAGGCTTCTTGTCCGAGTGGAAAAGAATCGTTGTGAAAAACGGCTGGGAAGATAAAATTATTTATCATTTGGCCGATGAACCCGACGAGCCGGAAACGCTTATACCGTCCCGCAAAAAGCAGTATGCGGTTTTGCGTAATCTGCTTAACAAATACTTCCCCGACTCCAAGGTTTGCGAAGCTGTAAAAACCGCACAGTTCAGCGAGTATATTGACATAATGGTTCCGCTTTCGGAGACCTACGATAAAAGGAAAGCGGAATTTGATAGAATTAACTCTCAGCGCAATAATTTGTGGTTTTATGTTTGCTGTGTACCGAATGTGAATTATTGTCAGCGCTTTCTCGATACTCCGCTTATCAGCGGACAGGCAATGTTTTGGGCGGCGGCAGGAGCTTCGATGACCGGCTTCCTGCATTGGGGGCTTAACCTTATGGAGGAAGACCAGCATCCGTTTGAAATGACGAATCAGTTTCATACATACGGCGACGGCGTTTGCCTGCCTGCGGGCGATTCGCATATTGTTTACCCTGACGGCGACAAGCTTTATTATTCTATGCGTTTGGAGGCCTGCCGCAGAGGTGTGGAAGATCTGGAAATGCTTAACGTTCTTAAAGCGGCAGATAAGACCGCCTTTGATGCTTTAACGCAAACCATAGCGCCGTCGTTTAAATTTACAACGGATGAAGAGCAGTTTGGTGCGGCACATATCAAATTGCTTTCGGCTCTGGAAAATATCTGATAAGTTTTGCTTGGCCTTCTTTTGAAAATGAAAGGAGTTTTGTTATGGAACAAGAGGAAAATATGTATCTTCCGCAGGAAAGCAATGTTATTGACCAAAATGAAGCGGCGGGAAACGTCTCGGCAAATATGGTAAATAACATTTATTCCGAAGGCAGGGGCGGCCTTAAGTTTGTACTGAATTCTATAAATATCGGTGAAACTGTCACTTTGGATACGGAAGTCGACGGCATATATATCGAAACTCCTCCGATTCCGATTAAGTATTCCGGCAAGGCAAGTCACATTTTATCCACCGGACGGGCGGATTTACTCACTCTCAAAAATGATAAAAGCTTTTCAGAGGATAAGGACGCCTATGATTTAAGCAGTCACATGGTTCTTACTTATCCGCCTATGTATAAGCCGGAAAACGCAAATGATTATCTCACCTGGGATACGGACCCTGATCATAGGTATCTTTGGAACAGAGTGTACTACGGAATTATGGGGGCGCTGGTACTCAAAAATCCAAAGGACGGAAAAGATTATATTGTGGCCTTCACGCACGGTGAAAATAAAAACGGAACCTTCGGTCCTGACAGCCACATCAGATATATAACCAATACCGTTGAGCCATGGGGTAAGTATTCGCAGCCTGAGGACAAAACATTTCCGCGGCCCGAGCCTTATGAATTTGACAGAGTTTACTACGGGGCTATCGGAATGGCTGTCTGCCCTGCGGATGAAAGCAACGGAAAAGATTTAATGAAAAATGATTTCGGTCCTATTGTATGGCCTTCGGCGGGATATATTGACAATGCAGGAAATCAGATCTGCTACGGTCCGCGCCACCCATATGCTATAACCGACGGAGCCTATGTGTACCTTTACTATATCGACGATATAATGACGGCGAATTTCCCAAAGCCGCAGTCGGTTGACAGCGGACGAATGTTCGGGCTGAAATGTGCGCGGGCTACCGTTGAAGACTGTTTTAAGGGCAAATTCAGTATGTATTATAACGGAGAATTTAATGAACCTGCTTTGCCTGAAAATTTTGACCGCTTTGACCGTTCATATGTTTATAAAAACGGAGGCAGGGGCGATATTATTTTGGCACATCCGTCAGGCAGTCCGATAGTGAGATTTGCATGTGCAAGGCTTAAAGGGACCGACGCCTATCTCGGCATTTCATATGACCGATTAAAAAACAGATTTTTATGGATAAGCAAGAACTTAGCGGATTTCACACGGGTGTGCGAGTTAGGTCCTTCCGAGCTTATGTATCCGCAGTTATACAATAAGGATTTTACATCAATTTCCGAAATTGACGCAGAAGAATTTTATATAGCGGGCTCTGACTGCTCTACCGAACCGCCTAAAATTTCCTGCATTAAAATGTCGATAGATATAGAAATTTTATAATTAAGCTTAAGGATTAAAGGGTGATAATTATGAAAGCGAAAATAACAGCAATAGTCGGCTTGATTTTGGCGATATGTACTTTTTTCAGCGCTTGTGCCGGCGGTAATGAGGAATCGATTCTGAATAAAAAGGTCGATTGGAAAAATGTGCCGAGAAATGTTGAGCCCATGCTTGAAGACCAAAGCGACCTTGAATGGAAGGAGGACACAAGCCCGGTAAAAATAAAAATTTGGTGCGGATTTTCCGCATATAAAAACCAGATGTTTAATAAAGACACCTTGGTTGCAAAGGAAATTACTGAGAAGACAGGCGTGGATTGGGAGATAGAGATTCCTTCCGGAAATGAAACGACCTCTCTCCAGATGATGGTAGCCTCGGATTCATTGCCTGATGTGGTTATCTGTCCCTCTAACTGGCCGCTTGTGGGCACTATGATCGAGGGCGGCAAGCTTACCGCCTGGAGCGATTTGATGGATGAATATGCTCCGAAAATGTGGAATTTGCTTGATGACAGTATGCTTGAATGGTTTACAATGGGCGACGGCAAGCTTTACTATGTGCCGAGCTATGTTGCGGATAAGAACCTTGTTGAGAATACTTTGCAGAAGACTAATCCGTCGCCTTTTTATGTCAGAAGCGATATTTACAACGAAATGGGCCGCCCGGATATGAGTACTCCCGAGGCCTTTGAAAGCGTACTGCTTCGCGTGAAAAAGGAATATCCTGATATAATTCCCCTTAACCTTAAATTTGTTTATATGACCGACTTCGGCTTTTCGCCGACCTTTACAAATATTTTCAAGGGCTTCGGTCTGCAGCCGCAGGGCTCAGGCGGGGATCAGCCCACACTTGTTTATCTTAATGACGGCAAAGTTCAGCTGCCTTACCGTGACCCCGCCTATAAAGAAGCGCTGAAATATTGCAACAAGCTTTATAAGGACGGTATTATTACCGATTCGCTTTTGATACAGCGTCAGTCTCAGATAGACCAGAACTTAAACAACGCTAATTATTTTTGCACCAGCGAAGCCATTCACTATGTGAATCAGGAGCTCAACCCGATTCTGGAAAAGAATTTCCCCG